>NZ_JBVHUE010000001.1:479188-498526 GCF_055565515.1 Streptomyces sp. NPDC028419
GCTGACGCGCGAACGCACACGCACACGGTGGCGGCCGGTACCCCTCGCGAGGGGTACCGGCCGCCGCCGTGTGCGTGTGCGTTCGCGCGTCAGCCCGCGGGCTCGGCCTCCGGCGTCGGCTCCGGCTCCGGCGCCGCGGGGATCCGTACGGACTCCAGCAGCAGCTGCGCCACGTCGACGACCTGCACCGACTCCTTCGCCTGGCCGTCGTTCTTCTTGCCGTTGACCGAGTCGGTCAGCATGACCAGGCAGAACGGGCACGCGGTCGAGACGATGTCGGGGTTGAGGGACAGGGCCTCGTCGACGCGCTCGTTGTTGATGCGCTTGCCGATCCGCTCCTCCATCCACATCCGCGCGCCACCGGCGCCGCAGCAGAAGCCCCGCTCCTTGTGGCGGTGCATCTCCTGCTGGCGCAGGCCCGGCACGGCCGACATGATCTCGCGCGGCGGCGTGTAGACCTTGTTGTGGCGGCCCAGGTAGCAGGGGTCGTGGTAGGTGATCAGGCCGTCGACCGGGGTGACCGGGGTGAGGCGGCCCTCGTCGATCAGGTGCTGGAGCAGCTGCGTGTGGTGGATGACCTCGTACTCGCCGCCCAGCTGCGGGTACTCGTTCGCGATGGTGTTGAAGCAGTGCGGGCAGGTCGAGACGATGCGCTTCGCCGACTTCGGCTTCTTCGTCGCCGGGTCGTCGTCGTCCTCGCCGAAGGCCATGTTGAGCATGGCCACGTTCTCCTGGGCGAGCTGCTGGAACAGCGGCTCGTTGCCCAGACGGCGCGGGGAGTCACCCGTGCACTTCTCGTCGCCGCCCATGATCGCGAACTTGACGCCCGCCATGTTCAGCAGCTCCGCGAAGGCCTTCGTGGTCTTCTTGGCCCGGTCTTCCAGGGCGCCGGCGCAGCCGACCCAGTAGAGGTAGTCGTACTCGGAGAGGTCCTCCGCGTCCTTGCCGATGATCGGGACCTCGAAGTCCACCTCCTTCGTCCACTCGACGCGCTGCTTCTTGGCCAGCCCCCAGGGGTTGCCCTTCTTCTCCAGGTTCTTGAGCATCGTCCCGGCCTCGCTCGGGAAGGCGCTCTCGATCATCACCTGGTAGCGGCGCATGTCCACGATGTGGTCGATGTGCTCGATGTCGACCGGGCACTGCTCCACGCACGCGCCGCAGCTGGTGCAGGACCACAGCACGTCCGGGTCGATGACGCCGTTCTCCTCGGCGGTGCCGATGAGCGGGCGCTCGGCCTCGGCCAGGGCGGCCGCCGGTACGTCCTTCAGCTGCTCCGGGGTCGCCTTCTCGTTGCCCTCCATGTCCTTGCCGCCGCCCGCGAGCAGGTACGGCGCCTTGGCGGCGGCGTGCTCGCGCAGCGACATGATCAGGAGCTTCGGCGAGAGCGGCTTGCCGGTGTTCCAGGCGGGGCACTGCGACTGGCAGCGGCCGCACTCGGTGCAGGTGGAGAAGTCGAGGATGCCCTTCCAGGAGAACTGCTCGACCTGGGAGACGCCGAAGACGTCGTCCTCGCCCGGGTCCTCGAAGTCGATCAGCTTGCCGCCCGAGGTCATGGGCTGCAGGGCGCCGAGGGCGGTGGCGCCGCTCTCCTCGCGCTTGAAGTAGATGTTGAAGAACGCGAGGAAGCGGTGCCAGGCGACACCCATGGTGGTGTTGAGGCCGATGGTGATGGCCCAGCCCATGGTCACGCCGAGCTTGATCATCGCGGTCAGGTAGACCAGGTTCTGGAGCGTTTCCGGGCTCAGTCCGCGGAAGGCCGCGACCAGCGGGTACGAGGCCCAGAACGCGGGGTCGTAGCTCTCGACGTGGTGCATCGCGCCCTCGAGGCCGCGCAGCGTCATGATCGCGAGGCCGATGACGAGGATGACGCCCTCGACGAAGTACGCCTGCCAGGTGGTCGAACCGGCGAAGCGCGACTTGCGGCCGGCGCGGGAGGGCAGGTTGAGCTGCCGGATGGCGATGAGGACGAGGATGCCGACCGTGGTCATCAGCGCGATGAACTCGGTGTACATCTCGTACGGCAGGAAGCCGCCGAGGATCGGCAGGGTCCAGTCGGCCTTGAACAGCTGGCCGTAGGCGGTGACGATCGTCAGCCCGAGGGTGAGGAAGCCGACGGCGACGAACCAGTGCGCGACGCCGACGACGCCCCACGTGTTCATCCGGGTGTGGAGGACGAATTCCTTCGCCAGCGTCTTGGTGCGCTGCACCGGGTTGCCGGTTCGGGAGCCCGCCGGGACCGGCTGGCCGAGTTTGACGAACCGGTAGATCTGCGCGGCGGCTCGACCGGCCAGCGCGACGCCGACCACGGTCAGGACCAGCGACACGATGATCGCGGCGAGTTGCATGGGAGGGCTCCTCGGGCGGGCCAGGGCGGGCACTCGGGCACTTACTAAGCAGTAACTTAGTCAGTCAAGCCTTGAGATTACCCATTCCCCGAGCCGCAATGTAGCCGAGCGCGCGGTGATCTGTGTCGCTCAGGCCACCCTTTGCGGTGCGGGCTCCGTCCGGGCGCCGGTGGCGGGTGTGGTCGCCGGTGCGGGCGGGGGGCTCGTCGGGGGCCTCGGGCCGGCCGTGCGGACCACCGCGCGGGGGGTCTGCGCGAGGATCGCCAGGTCCATTCCGAGCCAGTGGTTCTCCACGTAGTGCCGGTCCAGCAGGTCCATCTCCTCCCAGGGCAGGTCCGAGCGCGCGCTCACCTGCCACAGGCCGGTCATGCCGGGGCGTACGAGCAGCCGCTCGGGGTGCTCCGCGTGGGCGAGGGGGCGGGGGCCGACCAGGGACATCTCGCCGCGGACCACGTTCAGCAGCTGGGGGAGCCCGTCCAGGGCCCAGCGGTCCAGGGCGGCCCCGAGGCGGGGGCCGTCCGTGCGGAAGCGCCAGGTGCGGAAGGGGTGGCCGGCGAGGCCGGCGCGGGTCTCCCGTACGAAGGCGCCCGCGCGCGGCGTGGCGGCGTACAGGAGGGCGGCCACCGTGGCCAGGGGGAGGGCCAGCAGGGTCAGCAGGAGCAGCGCGCCGAGGAGGTCGACGACCCGTTTCGCCGGTGGGGCGGCGGGGAGGGGGAGGGGTGGCAGCAGCGGCATGGGGGCACCGTGCCGTACGCCTCCCGGCGGGGGGTGGGGGCGCGCGGCGGGTCCCCGTCGGGTCCCCCGCTCGGCCCTGCCCCGCCCCGGGGCTCGCCCCCCGGGGCTCCGCCCCGGACCCCGCGCCTCAAACGCCGGCGGGGCTGGATGTGGCCCGGCGTCCCGCCCCCGGGGCTCCGCCCCGGACCCCGCGCCTCAAACGCCGGCGGGGCTGTAAGTGGCCGGCCGGGGCTGGATGTGGCCCGGCCGTCTTCAGCCTGCCCGGCGTTTGAGGGCCCGCCGGAGGCTGGATCGGCCCGCGCGGGCCCCATCGCTGAGCGTAAGGGCGGCCTAAAAGTTGAGTGGGGTCGACTCAGGTCTGTTGACGATCTGGGGGGCGTGGTGCATCCTTGAGTCTGTTCCACTCAAGTCAGTGTTGCTGGAGGAATCAAAATGGCACGTGCGGTCGGCATCGACCTGGGCACCACCAACTCGGTCGTCAGCGTTCTGGAAGGCGGCGAGCCCACCGTCATCACCAACGCCGAGGGCGCCAGGACCACGCCGTCCGTCGTCGCCTTCGCCAAGAACGGCGAGGTCCTCGTCGGCGAGGTGGCCAAGCGCCAGGCGGTCACCAACGTCGACAGGACCATCCGGTCGGTCAAGCGCCACATGGGCACCGACTGGAAGATCAACCTGGACGGCAAGGACTTCAACCCGCAGCAGATGAGCGCCTTCATCCTGCAGAAGCTGAAGCGCGACGCCGAGGCCTACCTGGGTGAGAAGGTCACGGACGCGGTCATCACCGTCCCGGCCTACTTCAACGACTCCGAGCGTCAGGCGACGAAGGAGGCCGGTGAGATCGCGGGTCTGAACGTCCTGCGCATCGTCAACGAGCCCACCGCCGCCGCCCTGGCCTACGGTCTCGACAAGGACGACCAGACCATTCTCGTCTTCGACCTCGGTGGCGGCACCTTCGACGTGTCGCTCCTGGAGATCGGCGACGGCGTCGTCGAGGTCAAGGCCACCAACGGTGACAACCACCTCGGTGGCGACGACTGGGACCAGCGCGTCGTCGAGTACCTCGTGAAGCAGTTCCAGAACGGCCACGGCGTCGACCTCGCCAAGGACAAGATGGCGCTCCAGCGTCTGCGCGAGGCCGCCGAGAAGGCGAAGATCGAGCTGTCCTCCTCCACGGAGACCTCGATCAACCTGCCCTACATCACGGCGTCCGCCGAGGGCCCGCTGCACCTGGACGAGAAGCTCACGCGCGCCCAGTTCCAGCAGCTGACCGCGGACCTGCTGGAGCGTTGCAAGGCTCCGTTCCACAACGTCATCAAGGACGCCGGCATCCAGCTGTCCGAGATCGACCACGTCGTCCTCGTCGGCGGCTCCACCCGCATGCCGGCCGTCGCCGAGCTCGTCAAGGAGCTCACCGGCGGTCAGGACGCCAACAAGGGCGTCAACCCGGACGAGGTCGTCGCCCTCGGCGCGACCCTCCAGGCCGGTGTCCTCAAGGGTGAGGTCAAGGACGTCCTGCTCCTCGACGTGACCCCGCTGTCCCTCGGTATCGAAACCAAGGGCGGCATCATGACCAAGCTCATCGAGCGCAACACCACGATCCCGACCAAGCGGTCCGAGATCTTCACGACGGCCGAGGACAACCAGCCGTCCGTGCAGATCCAGGTCTACCAGGGCGAGCGCGAGATCGCGGCGTACAACAAGAAGCTCGGCATGTTCGAGCTGACCGGCCTGCCCCCGGCCCCGCGCGGCGTCCCGCAGGTCGAGGTCGCCTTCGACATCGACGCGAACGGCATCATGCACGTCACGGCCAAGGACCTCGGCACGGGCAAGGAGCAGAAGATGACCGTCACCGGCGGCTCCTCGCTCGCCAAGGACGAGGTCGACCGCATGCGCCAGGAGGCGGAGCAGTACGCGGACGAGGACTCCCGTCGCAAGGAGGCGGCCGAGTCCCGCAACCAGGGCGAGCAGCTCGTCTACCAGACGGAGAAGTTCGTCAAGGACAACGAGGACAAGGTCCCGGCCGACGTCAAGGCCGAGGTCGAGGCCTCCATCGCCGAGCTGAAGGAAAAGCTCAAGGGCGAGGACTCCGCCGAGATCCGCACCGCGACCGAGAAGCTGGGCGCCGTCAGCCAGAAGCTCGGCCAGGCGATCTACGCCGACGCCCAGGGCGCCCAGGCCGCCGGTGGCGCGCCGACCGGTGACGCGGGTCAGGCCAAGGCCGACGACGACGTCGTCGACGCCGAGATCGTCGACGACGAGAAGCCGAAGGGTGGCGCTGCCTGATGTCGGAGGAGACCCCGGGCTTCGACGAGAAGCCCGAAGTCCCCACCGGCGACAAGGCGGACGACGCCGCTGCCGAGCCGAAGGCCGCCGACTCCTCCGAGGAGGAGAAGGCGGCCCCGGCCGGGGACGCAGGAGCAGCCGACTCGCTCGGCAAGGAAACCGCCCTCCTGGCCCAGCTGGACCAGGCCCGCACCGCGCTCGGCGAGCGCACCGCGGACCTCCAGCGGCTCCAGGCGGAGTACCAGAACTACCGCCGCCGGGTCGAGCGGGACCGGATCGCGGTCAAGGAGATCGCGGTCGCGTCCCTCCTGACCGAACTGCTCCCGACGCTGGACGACATCGGTCGGGCGCGGGAGCATGGCGAACTGCTCGGTGGCTTCAAGTCGGTGGCCGAATCGCTGGAGACGGCCGCCGCCAAGATGGGCCTGCAGCAGTTCGGCAAGGAGGGCGAGCCCTTCGACCCGACGATCCACGAGGCCCTGATGCACTCGTACGCGCCGGACGTCACCGAGACGACCTGCGTGGCGATCCTGCAGCCGGGGTACCGGATCGGCGAGCGTACGATCCGTCCCGCGCGCGTCGCGGTGGCCGAGCCCCAGCCGGGCGCGGCCGCTCCGGCCAAGTCCGAGGACGCGGCCGAACAGGGCACGGACACGGACGGGCCCGACAAGGGCTGAAGTTCGATGTCAGCACGTCACGAGAGGAGGGCCACCGAGGATGAGCACTAAGGACTTCGTCGAGAAGGACTACTACAAGGTCCTCGGTGTCCCGAAGGACGCCACCGAGGCCGAGATCAAGAAGGCGTACCGGAAGCTCGCCCGCGAGTTCCACCCGGACGCCAACAAGGGTGACTCGGCGGCCGAGGAGCGCTTCAAGGAGATCTCCGAGGCACACGACGTCCTCGGTGACAGCAAGAAGCGCAAGGAGTACGACGAGGCCCGCGCGCTGTTCGGGAACGGTGGCTTCCGCCCCGGTCCCGGCGGTGGCGGCGGTTTCTCCAACTTCGACCTGGGCGACCTCTTCGGAGGCGCCCAGGGCGGGGGCGGAGCGGGCGCCGGCGGCTTCGGCGGCGGTCTGGGCGACGTCTTCGGCGGCCTGTTCAACCGCGGTGGCGCGGGCCCCGGCGCGGGCACCCGCACCCAGCCGCGCCGCGGCCAGGACATCGAGTCCGAGGTCACCCTCTCCTTCACGGAGGCGGTGGACGGGGCCACGGTGCCGCTGCGGATGTCCTCGCAGGCGCCCTGCAAGGCGTGTTCGGGCACCGGCGACAAGAACGGCACGCCCCGGGTGTGCCCGACCTGCGTCGGCACCGGGCAGGTCTCGCGCGGCAGCGGTGGCGGCTTCTCGCTGACCGACCCGTGCGCGGACTGCAAGGGCCGCGGCCTGATCGCCGAGACCCCCTGCGACGTCTGCAAGGGCAGCGGCCGGGCCCGCTCCTCGCGCACCATGCAGGTCCGGATCCCGGCGGGCGTCTTGGACGGCCAGCGGATCCGGCTGCGCGGCAAGGGCGCTCCGGGCGAGCGCGGCGGTCCCGGCGGCGACCTGTACGTCGTCGTGCACGTGGACAGCCACCCGGTGTTCGGGCGCAAGGGCGACAACCTCACGGTCACCGTCCCCGTCACCTTCGCCGAGGCGACCCTGGGCGCCGACATCAAGGTGCCGACGCTGAACGGCCCCGCGGTGACGCTGAAGCTGCCGCCGGGCACCCCCAACGGGCGCACGATGCGCGCCCGTGGCAAGGGCGCGGTCCGCAAGGACGGCACCCGCGGCGACCTGCTGGTGACGGTCGAAGTGGCCGTCCCGACAGAGCTGTCGGACAAGGCCCGCGAGGCGCTGGAGTCGTTCCGCGACGCCACGGCCTCGGAGGACCCGCGCTCCATCCTGTTCGAGTCCGCGAAGGGAGCATGACATGGACGGCCGCCGACGCAATCCTTATCAGCTGACCGACGAGACCCCGGTCTACGTCATCTCGGTGGCCGCCCAGCTCTCGGGCCTGCATCCGCAGACCCTCCGTCAGTACGACCGCCTCGGCCTGGTCTCCCCGGACCGGACGGCCGGGCGGGGCCGGCGCTATTCGGCCCGGGACATCGAGCTGCTCCGCACGGTGCAGGCGTTGTCCCAGGACGAGGGCATCAACCTGGCGGGCATCAAGCGGATCATCGAGCTGGAGAACCAGGTCGCCGCGCTCCAGCAGCGCGTCGCCGAGCTGTCCACAGCTGTGGACGGTGCGGCGGCGGTGCTGCGCCAGCGCGAGGCCCAGGTGCACGCCTCGTACCGGCGCGACCTGGTCCCGTACCAGGCGCCGCAGCCGGGCAACGCCCTGGTCGTGTGGCGGCCCAAGCGGCCGCTGGACTGACCCGCGCACGCAGGCAGGGACCGTCAGGGGCCCCGCCCCCCACCCGGGGGGCGGGGCCCCCGCGCGTGCTCACACCAGGTGGTCGGGGCCGAGGTCCGGGTCCGGGTCGTGTTCGGCGGTGAGCCCGCCGCCGCCCGGCAGGGCGCCCGGTCCGTCGAGGATCCCCGACTGCGCGATGAGGAAGCCGAGCTGCGCACGGCTCCCGCTGCCCAGGACGGTGGCCAGCTTCGCGATGTGCGCGCGGGCGGTGCGCACGTTCATGCCGAGCCGCCGGGCGATGGCCTCGTCGACGTACCCCTCGACGAGGAGCTGCGCGATGGAGCGCTGGACGCCGGAAATCCCCTCGGGGGTGTGCCGGTACGTCACTTCCTGGCGCAGGGGCACAGCGCGCCGCCAGAGCTGCTCGAAGACCTTGATGAGGTACTCGACCAGACCCGGGTGCCGCAGCTCCAGCGCCACCCGCCGGTCGTCGCTGGCGGGGATGAAGGCCACGGTGCGGTCGAAGATGATCAGGCGCTCTATCAGTTCTTCGAGCGTACGGATCTCCACCTTGCCCGCGGAGATCCGGTCCACGTAGGCCAGCGTGCCCTGGCTGTGCCGCGCGGTGTGTTGGTAGAGGGTCCGTATGCTGACCCCGCGGTCGATCAGCGGGGCGTCGCGCTCCAGCGCCTGGGTCAGGGCGAGCGAGGGCCGGGCGCCGCCGGGCTGGACCGTCAGCACCTCGGTGTGACATTCGGCCGTCGCCAGGTTCAGGGCCGCGTTGATCCGCTCGAATCCCTCCAGCACGGTGATGGCGTGGGTGTTGGCGGGACTCTGGGCACTGATGGTAAGGAACGGCTCGAAAGCGTCGGTGAGATCTACAGCGCTGCGTCTGCGGTCCTGGATCTCACGTTCAATCGGATGAAGACGTTGGGCCAATGCGACGGATGGGGGAACCGGACGCAGCTGGTTCGCGTCGTCCGGATCGGGCTGCAGAAGAGCGAATTCAAGCAGGCAGGGGGCATTTTCAACTTCTCCCCTTGCGATACGGCCCGTGCTGAGCGCTGCCGCGTAGAGCCGTGCTCCCTCGTCGCACAGAGACGTGACGGGGTGGGGATGTGTCTCGTTTGTGCCGCTTCTGGGCAAATCTCCACCCCCCAGGGTCCTGAACATGCAAGAACATGATGCATCGTCCCTGTGGCAGTGACGTGCCTGAATGAGCCATCGTCGGACACGCGGGGGAGAGGATTCCATCAAGTGAGGACGAAGCCGACCATGTACAAAAGAATGCTTCGCTCGGCGCTTGCCGTTGTTTTCTCCGCCGTTGCGGTTTTTGGTGCAATCAGCGCCGTCGACACAGACGCGGGGAGCCTCAGGGCCAGCTATGACACAGGCTGGACCATGGCGCCGGCAGGAACATCGTTCGACACCGGCTGGACCAACGCACCGGTGGCTCTGAAGGACGACACGGGCTGGACCGACTCACCGCAAGGTTCCGAGGGTGACACCGGTTGGACCTCTCACCCCGAGGCGGTGTCCTCATGACCCCCGACGACCGCGACTTCCGTCGCGAGATGGCCTCCGCGTACCGGTCCGGATGGCAGTTCATCGATCTCGTCACGGCCATCCCCCACACTGGCGATTCGTTGATGGTCACCCTCTTCGGCCAGCCGATCGTCGTCGTGCGCGAGGAGGACGAGGACGTCCGTGCCTACCGCTGCCTGCGCCGCCCGCGCGGCGCGCCGCAGCCCGTCCGCTGCGAGGTGCGGTACGGAATGGTCTTCGTCAACCTTGATCAGCGCGATCACCAGCTCTTCGAACCCGATGTCACTACCGCCACCCCCCGCAGTGCCTGAAGCGATTCCCCCGTCGTCGCAGATCGCTCAGGCGCTTCCCCCACACAGCGGCGCCATCGTGAACCTGAACACGATGGCGCCGCTGTGCTCCTCACGTCCAGTGCTTGAACCGGAAACGTTCCGGAATTGGCCCGAATAAATCAGTGGCGCCCGCGCCCGCCCGAGGGGCACACCCCTGCTCCGCCCCTCAGGCGCGGCCCATCGCGCGCTCCAGCGTGATCACCAGGACGACCCGGTCCGGATTGGGCGACGGGACGCGTCCGTACCGCTGCGCGTAGCGCTCCACCGCCTCGGCGACCGACGCCTCGTCGTCGAGGATCCTGGCGCGCCCCTCCAGCGTCGCCCAGCGACGCCCCGCCATCTGGCACACCGCGACCCGGACGCCCTCCGGCCCCGCCGCCAGGACGTTGCGGATCTTCTTGCTGTGCTTGTTGCTGATCACCCGCGCCACCCCGGCCTCCGGGTCGTACGTCACGCCCACGGGCACGACGTGCGGACTTCCGTCGGGGCGCGGGGTGGTCAGCGTGCACACGTGCCGTTCCTGCCAGAAGGCGAGGTAGTCGGCCGTCGGGTTGAGTACGTCATGGGACATGCGCCGAAGCGTACGAGCTTCTTCTTGAGTGGAATAGACTCAACTTTGTGCACGCTTCCCCTAGCAGAGAAGCAACGCGAGAAGGAACGGAGAGGAGCCGTACGTGGACGCCGAGCTGACCAACAAGAGCCGCGCCGCCCTGAACGCCGCCACCAGCCGGGCGGTGCAGGGCGGCCACGCCGACCTGACCCCCGCGCACCTGCTGCTGGCCCTGCTCACGGGCGAGGACAACGAGAACGTCACCGACCTGCTCGCGGCCACCGACGCCGACCAGGCCGTCGTACGGGCGGGCGCCGAGCGCCTGCTCGCCGCGCTGCCCAGCGTCACCGGCTCCACGGTCGCGCCGCCGCAGCCCAGCCGCGACCTGCTCGCCGTACTCGCCGAGGCCGACCGCGAGGCCGGGCGCCTGGGCGACGAGTACCTCTCCACCGAGCACCTCCTCATCGCCATCGCCGCCAAGGGCGGTCCGGCGGGCGAGGTCCTCACCGCACAGGGCGCCACCGCGAAGAAGCTGCTGTCCGCTTTCGAGACCTCACGAGGAGGGCGCCGGGTGACCTCCCCCGACCCCGAGGGCCAGTACAAGGCCCTGGAGAAGTTCGGTACCGACTTCACGGCGGCGGCCCGTGAGGGCAAGCTCGACCCGGTGATCGGTCGGGACCAGGAGATCCGCCGGGTGGTGCAGGTCCTCTCGCGCCGCACGAAGAACAACCCGGTGCTGATCGGCGAGCCCGGCGTGGGCAAGACGGCCGTGGTCGAGGGCCTGGCCCAGCGGATCGTCAAGGGCGACGTCCCGGAGTCCCTCAAGAACAAGCGGCTCGTCTCCCTGGACCTCGGCGCCATGGTGGCCGGGGCGAAGTACCGCGGCGAGTTCGAGGAACGGCTCAAGACGGTCCTGGCGGAGATCAAGTCCAGCGACGGGCAGATCATCACCTTCATCGACGAGCTGCACACCGTGGTCGGCGCGGGCGCCGGCGGGGACTCGGCGATGGACGCGGGCAACATGCTCAAGCCGATGCTGGCCCGCGGCGAGCTGCGGATGGTCGGCGCGACCACGCTGGACGAGTACCGCGAGCGCATCGAGAAGGACCCGGCGCTGGAGCGCCGCTTCCAGCAGGTGCTGGTCGCCGAGCCGAGCGTCGAGGACACCATCGCGATCCTGCGCGGGCTCAAGGGCCGCTACGAGGCGCACCACAAGGTGGTCATCAACGACAGCGCGCTGGTGGCGGCGGCGACGCTCTCGGACCGCTACATCACCTCGCGGTTCCTCCCCGACAAGGCGATCGACCTCGTGGACGAGGCGGCGTCGCGGCTGCGGATGGAGATCGACTCCTCTCCGGTGGAGATCGACGAGCTCCAGCGTTCCGTGGACCGCCTGCGGATGGAGGAGCTCGCGCTGAAGAACGAGTCCGACCCGGCCTCCATCGAGCGCCTGGAGCGGCTGCGCAAGGACCTCGCCGACAAGGACGAGGAGCTGCGCGGGCTGAACGCGCGCTGGGAGAAGGAGAAGCGGTCCCTGAACCGGGTCGGCGAGCTGAAGGAGCGCCTGGACGACCTGCGCGGTCAGGCCGAACGGGCGCAGCGCGACGGCGACTTCGACGCGGCCTCGCAGCTGCTCTACGGGGAGATCCCGGCGCTCGAACGGGAGCTCGCCGAGGCCACCGAGGCGGAGGCGGAGGTCTCCCTGGACACGATGGTGAAGGACGAGGTCGGTCCGGACGACATCGCGGACGTGGTGGGCGCGTGGACCGGGATCCCGGCCGGGCGGCTGCTGGAGGGCGAGACGCAGAAGCTGCTGCGGATGGAGGAGGAGCTGGGGCGGCGGCTGATCGGCCAGCAGGAGGCGGTGCAGGCGGTCTCCGACGCGGTGCGGCGCACCCGGGCGGGGATCGCGGACCCGGACCGGCCGACCGGCTCGTTCCTCTTCCTGGGGCCGACGGGCGTGGGCAAGACGGAGCTGGCGAAGGCGCTCGCGGACTTCCTCTTCGACGACGAGCGGGCCATGATCCGCATCGACATGTCGGAGTACGGCGAGAAGCACAGCGTGGCCCGCCTCGTCGGCGCCCCGCCCGGCTACGTCGGCTACGAGGAGGGCGGTCAGCTGACCGAGGCGGTGCGCCGGCGCCCGTACAGCGTGGTGCTGCTGGACGAGGTGGAGAAGGCGCATCCGGAGGTCTTCGACGTCCTGCTCCAGGTGCTCGATGACGGGCGGCTGACCGACGGGCAGGGCCGTACGGTCGACTTCCGCAACACCATCCTGGTGTTGACCTCGAATCTGGGCAGCCAGCACCTGATGGACCCGCTGACCTCGGCGGAGGTGAAGAAGGCCCAGGTCCTGGAGGTGGTGCGGGCGAGCTTCAAGCCGGAGTTCATCAACCGCCTCGACGACCTCGTGGTCTTCTCCGCACTGGACCGGGACGAGCTCGCGCACATCGCCGAGCTCCAGATCGGCCGGCTGGCGGCCCGCCTCGCCGAGCGGCGACTGACCCTGGACGTGACGCCCGAGGCGCTGGCCTGGCTCGCGGACCATGGCAACGACCCGGCCTACGGCGCCCGCCCGCTGCGCCGCCTGATCCAGACCTCGATCGGCGACCGGCTCGCCAAGGAGATCCTCGCGGGCGAGGTCAAGGACGGCGACACGGTCCGCGTGGACGTGGCGGGCGACGGCCTGCTGGTCGGCAAAGCGCTGTGATCCGCGAACCGCTGTGATCCGGCCGGTCCGGTCGCCCCGTGCGACCGGACCTGTCCGGCCATACGGGCGCTTAACCAGCCCTTATGCGTGTCCGCCCGGAGCGGATCGGGTGTCCGGGGGTGGACACGGGGTGGGCGCGATGGGGGAGGATGAAGCAATCCGCACGAAGGGAAGTACACGGTGAGCATCGACCCGGCCTCGATTCCGAATTTCGGGGGCCAGCCCGAACCGCAGGCCACAGGGCCGGCGGGCCCCGTCGTCCCCGACCAGGACCTGGTCAAGCAGCTCCTGGAGCAGATGGAGCTGAAGTACGTCGTCGACGACGAGGGTGACCTCGCGGCGCCGTGGGAGGACTTCCGCACGTACTTCATGTTCCGTGGCGAAGACGAGCAGCAGGTCTTCTCGGTGCGGACGTTCTACGACCGCCCGCACGCCATCGAGGACAAGCACCAGCTCCTCGAAGCGATCGACGACTGGAACCGCCGCACCCTGTGGCCGAAGGTCTACAGCCACACCCACGACGACGGCTCGGTCCGCCTGATCGGCGAGGCGCAGATGCTGATCGGCACCGGCGTCTCCCTGGAGCACTTCGTGTCCTCCACGGTCAGCTGGGTCCGCGCGTCCATCGAGTTCGACAAGTGGCTCCTGGAGCAGTTCGGCCTGGAGAAGGACGTCGACTCGGCGGACGAGAAGAAGGACGACACCGAGGGCGACGACGACTCGAAGAACTGAGTCGGCGGGCCGCCCACCCGGTGCCCGCCCCACGTGCCGCTACAGCGGCACGTGGGACACGAGCATCAGGTACGCCCCGTAGCCGCACGAGAGCCCGGCCAGGACCCCGGTCACCACGACCGCCGTCCGCGGCCGGGCTCTCGCCATGGCGGCCGCGAGCGGCAGCAGCAGCGGGAAGGCCGGCAGCAGGAACCGCGGCTTCGATTCGAAGAAGCCCGCGCCGCCGAGGGTTATCACCAGCAGCACCGCCGTGTACACGAGCAGCGGCAGCGGCGCCCGGTCCAGCAGGAGCAGCACCGCCAGGCCCGTCGCCACGGCCAGCACGACGAGCGTCATCGCGGCGTTGGGCCCGCTCTGGCCCATCAACACCCGCGAGGCCGTGCGCACCGCCCCGGCCCCGAAGTCGAAGCGCGAGCCCCAGGAGTCCTGCACGGCGAAGTAGCCGTGCAGGAGGTCGTCGCGCCGCGCTCCCACGGCCAGGAGGTACGCCGCCCAGCCCGTCGGGGCCAGCAGCCCGGCCGCCCACACCTCGGGCCGCCGGTGCCCCCCGCGCGCCAGCAGCGCGTACAGGGCGGTCACCGACACCGCCGCGGCCACCGCGATGCCGGTCGGCCGGGTCAGGCCGGCCAGGACGGCGAGGCCCGCCGCCCACAGCCACCGCTCGCGCAGCAGGGCGTACAGCGACCAGGCGGCCAGCGCGGCCAGCAGCGCCTCCGTGTACCCGGCGGTGAACACCACGGCGTGCGGTTGCACCCCCCACAGCGCCACCAGCAGCACCCCGGTCCGGGCCCCGGCGACCCGCTCGCCGACCCGGTAGATCCCGACGGCGGCCGCCGCGGCCGCCCCCCAGGCGACCAGGAGACCCGCTCCGGCGGCCCCCACGGGCAGCAGGAGGGTGGTGAGCCGCATCAGTGAGGGATAGAGCGGGAAGAAGGCCAGATCGCTCTGTACGGCGCCGCTGTGCGGCCAGGCGAGGCTGCGCCCGTACCCGTGCTCGGTGATCGCGACGTACCAGCCGGAGTCGAAGGAGGTGCCGAGGACGGTGAGCGGATCGCGGTCCGTCGCCCAGGCGCCGAGGGCGATCACGAGCACCCCGACGGCGCGTACCGCGGCGAACACCGCCAGCGCGGTGGTCCCGGCCGAGAGGGCCGCCGTTCGCGGACGCGGCGAGACCTTCACCGTGCTCGTGCCCGTGGTCATTTCTGCGGCCTTCCGGTTCCTGCGTGCGAGCGCGTACGTCCGTCCGCGGGTGGAAGGCCGTCAGGGAGACCCTACGAGTCGCCGGTCGGACCGGGACCGCCCGGCCCCTCAGAGCCGGGAGAGCCGCCCCAGCCGGGTGGCGGCCTCCTGGAGGACGGAATCCCTCTTGCAGAAGGCGAAGCGGACCTGGGTGGCGCCCGCGGACTTGTCGTCGTAGAAGACCTGGTTGGGGATGGCCACGACCCCGCACAGGGCGGGCAGGCGGCGGCAGAAGTCCAGGCCGTCGCGCTCCCCGAAGCCGGCGATGTCGGTGGTGATGAAGTAGGTGCCGGCCGGGGCGTAGACCTCGAAGCCGGCCGCCGTCAGGCCCGCGGAGAGGATGTCGCGCTTGCGGGCCATGTCGGCGCGGAAGCCCTCGTAGTAGGCGTCGGGCAGGTCCAGGGCCTCGGCGATCGCGTACTGGAACGGGCCCGAGGAGACGTAGGTCAGGAACTGCTTGGCCGAACGGACCGCCGTGACCAGCTCCGGCGGGGCCGTCACCCAGCCGACCTTCCAGCCGGTGAAGGAGAAGGTCTTGCCCGCGGAGGAGATCGTCACCGTGCGCTCGCGCATGCCGGGCAGCCCGGCGAGCGGGGTGTGCGCGCCCTCGAAGACCAGGTGCTCGTACACCTCGTCGGTGACGACGAGGAGGTCCCGCTCGACGGCGAGGGCGGCGATCCCGGCCAGCTCGGCCGGGGTGAGCACGGTGCCCGTCGGGTTGTGCGGGGTGTTCAGGAGCAGCAGCCGGGTGCGCGGGGTGACGGCGGCGCGCAGCTCGTCGAGGTCGAGGGCGAAGGCGCCGGCGTGCGGGCGCAGGGTTACCGGTACGCGGGTGGCGCCCGCCATGGCGATGCAGGCGGCGTAGGAGTCGTAGAAGGGTTCGAGGGCGATGACCTCGTCACCCGGTTCGAGGAGGGCGAGGAGGGCGGCCGCGATGGCTTCGGTGGCGCCCGCCGTGACCAGGACCTCGGTGTCGGGGTCGTAGGACAGGCCGTAGAAGCGCTGCTGGTGGCGGGCGATGGCGGCGCGCAGTTCGGGGACGCCGGGGCCGGGCGGGTACTGGTTGCCGCGGCCGGAGAGCACCGCGCGGGACGCCGCCTCGGCGATCTCGGCGGGGCCGTCGGTGTCGGGGAACCCCTGGCCCAGGTTGATCGATCCCGTGCTCGTGGCCAGCGCGGACATCTCCGCGAAGATCGTCGTTCCGAAGGAGGCGAGACGGCGGTTCAGGAAGGGGCGGCTGCCGCCCACGGGTGCGCTCATGGGCGTCATCCTTGGTCAAGCTCTGGAGTTGCTCAAGTGTGCTTTGGCCGGAACGGGCCGCGGGAATCCCCCTGACACGCGGGACGCGGGGATCCCGCTCCTCGGGGGACCGAGGCGTACAGGAGGGGGGCGAGGACCATGTTCCTGGCCTTTTTCGCAGTGATCGCGGCCGCGCTGGTGGGGTACTTCGTGTGGCTGGCGTACGGCGGGACGCGGAAGTCGTCGCGGGGCGGATCGCGGAAGTCCTCGCGGTCCTCCGGTTCCTCTTCCGGCTCCAGCAGCTGGTGGGCGGGCGACAGCGGCTCGTCCTGCTCGTCGTCTTCGCACTCGTGTTCGAGCAGCTCCTGCGGTTCGTCCTCGTCGTCCTGCGGGGGCGGGGGCGGGGGAGGCGGCGGTTGCGGCAGCAGCTGACCCGGGGGCACGGCACGGAGTAGGCGTGCGGAATATGCGGTGGGAAGGTGCCCGGCGGGGGTGGGTTTCGCCGGGCGCATTTCCGTGGAACCCCTGGTTGGGCGGTGTGTGGGACCGCCGCGCGGGAGCGGTGGTTGAACACCTGAACTGTGGAGCCCCCGGGGGGATGTAAACCCCGTCAAGTTGGGTAAAAACGCTGTGAGTGCCGTGCCTTTCATGATTCCCTCGGTTGAGTAGACCAGTCCTCGGACCACGCTGGACTTCCTGTGGACCCGAGCCGGTGACCCCCCACCCGTTGACCACCGCTGGCGGATTCCCGGCCCATCTCCCCTCGCGCGTTTGCGGAGCCGACTCATGCTCACGACCCTCCAGACCACCTATACCGACACGCGTGCAGCCGACCTCGCCTGGGCCCTGGGTCGGGAGCGGCTGCCCGCCCTCGCCGTACTGAACCTCGAGCTGGAGAGCGCGAAGGTGGAGCTGCGCCTGCTCGGCGCCTCCCACCAGGTGTTGTTGGAAGAGGGCGAAGTGCTCTGCTCGGAGACGGTCGCCTGCATGCCCGGCAGCAGCACCCCGCTGCCGCTCGGCGTGGCCAAGCGGGTGGGGGACTGGGAGTACGAGTTCGCCGCGCGCGTCGAGATCCTCTCCGAGGGCTCCTTCGCGGGGCGGGCGCAGGAACTGCTCGCCCTGGTCGCGGATCACCCGAACGGGCTCGCCGGAACCTTTCCCGGCAGCCCGTACGCCTTCACCGCGCTGCTCGCGCAGCGCTCGGAGGGGCAGGTGAGGTGGCGCACCTGGCACGCCTACCCGCAGGAGGGGCAGCTGGTCGCGACCCGGACCCGGGTGGGCGTACGGATGGCGGCCGCGGCGCAGTAGGGCGGGGTCGTACGCGCGTCGCACCGGTCCCGCACCGGTTTTCGGCGCGGGTTCCGGCGCCGGTTCCGACGGTTTCGGCGGCGGGCCGGCGGCGCCGGTCCGCCGTGCCCGGGGTCGGGTGGCGCCGCGTCCCGGCGTGCGGGGTCGCTCGGGGGTCGCTCCCCGGTTACGCCAAGTGGCCCGGGCAGTGCGTCACTTGCACCCATGTGGGTGACGGGGTGCAGCCGGGCAGTGACGTACGGTTCGCTTCATGATCGACCGTTCCGCCCCCGGCGGAGTGCTCCCGGCAGCGGAGCCCAGGGGCCGGGCCACCGCCCCGGCCGCCCTCCCCGTACGGCCCCGGACCGGCCGGCTCCTCGTCCTGGCCACCGTGTTCGTCTGCGCCGCCTGCGGGCTCGTGTACGAACTGGAATTGCTCGCCCTCGGCTCGTACCTGATCGGTGACTCCGTCACCCAGGCGTCCGTGGTGCTCTCCGTCATGGTCTTCGCCATGGGCGTCGGCTCCCTGCTGGCCAAGCGCCTGCGCGAACGCCCCGCCTTCGGCTTCGGCGCCGTCGAGGCGCTGCTCGCCCTGGTCGGGGGCCTGTCCGCCATGGCGCTGTACGCGAGCTTCGCCTGGTTCGGCGAGTCCAGACCGGCGCTGGTCGGCTTCTCGCTCGCCATCGGCATCCTCATGGGGGCCGAGATCCCGCTGTTGATGACCCTCATCCAGCGGATCCGGCGGCAGGACGCGGGCGGCGCCGTCGCCGACCTCTTCGCCGCGGACTACGTCGGCGCGCTCGTCGGGGGCCTCGCCTTCCCCTTCCTGCTCCTGCCGCTGCTCGGCCAACTCACCGGGGCGATGCTCACCGGCACCGTCAACGCGGTCGCGGGCGGGGCGCTCGTGCTGTGGCTGTTCCGCCGCGACCTGAGCCGGCGCGCGCGCTGGCTGCTGCTCGCCGCCAACATCGGCGTGCTGCTCGTCCTGGCCGCGGCGACCGTGCTGGCCGGGGACTTCGAGCGCATGGCCCGGCGCGCGGTCTACGGCGACGAGGTGCGGGTCGCCCTGCAGACCGGCGTCCAGGAACTGGTCGTCACCGGCCCGCCCACCGGCTCGCCGCGCTCCCTCGACCTGTACCTCGACGGGCGGCTGCGGGTCAGCGGCTACGACGAGTACCGCTACCACGAGGCCCTCGTGCACCCCGCGATGGCCGGCCCGCACGCCCGCGTGCTCGTCCTGGGCGGTGGCGACGGACTGGCCGCGCGCGAAGTCGTGCGCTACCCGGACGTCGCCTCCGTCACCGTCGTCGAGCTCGACCCCGGCGTGGTCCGGCTCGCCCGCACCGACCCGATGCTGTCGCAGCTCAACGGGAACGTGTACGGCGATCCGCGGGTCGCCGTGGTGAACTCGGACGCCTTCCACTGGCTGCGCGGACCCGGGGCGTCCGGACGCTACGACGTCATCGTGTCCGACCTTCCCGACCCCGGGATCACGCCCAGCACCAAGCTGTACTCCCAGGAGTTCTACGGGCTCGCCGCGCGGGCGCTGAGCCCGGGCGGCCGGCTCGCGGTGTCCGCGGGCCCGTTGACCTCCCGGCCGCGGACCTACTGGACCGTGGAGGCCACCGTGCGCGCCGCCGGGCTGCGGACCGCCCCGTACAGCGCGGGCGGCCGGCTCACGGGATTCGCGGCGGGCCCCGACCGGGCGCAGGGCGGCTCCGTCGCACCGCCCCAGGACTGGGGCTTCGTCCTGTCCGCCCGGGAAGCGGTCCCCGAACTGCGGGTCGACGGCGACGCCCCGGTGCTGCGCTCCCTGTCCACCCGCGCGCTCCAGGACGCGGCCCGCGACACCGAACGCGTCCGCATGCGCGGGCTGCCCCCCTCGACCCTCCCCCACCCGCGCTACGCCTTCTAGTAGGACTCCGTTAGGTCTTGCGGTTCGGGCTGCTCGGGGGCGGGCATTCCGAATGTGTGGATACACGCGAAGTGGACCGTGTGCGGGCTGA
>NZ_JBVHUE010000002.1:0-104416 GCF_055565515.1 Streptomyces sp. NPDC028419
CCACCGGCAAACTCACCCGCGCCTACCGGCCCCAGACCAACGGCAAAGTCGAACGCTTCAACCGCACCCTCCTGGAGGAGTGGGCCTATCTGCGGACCTACACCTCAAACCAGGAGCGGACCGAAGCCCTGGCAGACTTCCTCCACACCTACAACCACCACCGCTGCCACACCGCACTCCACGGCAACCCACCCATCAGCCGTGTGAACAACCCTGCGGGTCAATACACCTAGGGCGTCTCTTTCGGGTCTTGTCGGGCGGCCATGCACGGCACCGGGCGTCGCGGGCCCGGCAAGATCCGAAAGAGACGGCCCAGGGCGCCGCCGCGCCCAGGACCGGTGGGAACGCGCCAGAACGACGTCGCGGCCCTGGCGCGGTCGCCCCGGCGCGCGTTTGACTGCGCGCCCATGAGACGACACAGGATCACGGGTGTGTTCGGCGCCCTCGTGCTCGCGGCGGCCACCCTGACCGGGGCCGGCGCGGCCGCGGCCGCGCCGACCGCCCCGACCCCGGCCACGCGGGCCCCGGCGACCCCGACCCCGCCCGCCGAGTTCGGCACCGACTGGCACGACCCGCTCACCGCCGCGCCGCCCGTCGCGAAACCCACCACCCGCTCCTGCGAAGTCACCCTCGCCGAAGCCCAGTTCCGCGACTTCACGCCGTACCGCGGGAGTTACGAGCCCCCCGCCGGATGCGGCACCACCTGGAGCAAGGTGGTGCTCCGCCTCGACGGCAAGGTCAAGGGGCGCCAGTACGACCGGCTCGGGCACCTCTCCGTCGGCGGGGTGGAGGTCCTGCGCACCTCCACCCCCGAGCCCTCGCCCGACGGCATCACCTGGTCCGTCGAGAAGGACGTCACCCGCTACACCCCCACCCTGCGCACCGCGCAGCCGGTCGAGATGCTCATCGGGAACGTCGTCGACGACACCTACACCGGGGTCATCGACGTCAAGGTGACCCTGACCTTCTACGCCGCCGAGCGCGGGCGCCCCCGCCCGGCCGCGGTCCCCGACCGGGTCCTGCCGCTCACCTCGCCCACCCTGACCACCCCGCGCAACACCGAGCGGATCCTCGCCGAGGTCTACGCGACCGGCTCCGGCGGCGGCTGCGAGGAGTTCTGGTACCTGAGCACCCCGGACGCCGCCCCTTACTCCTGCAAGGCGGCCGACGGCCCCTACCGCGAGGTGCGCA
This sequence comes from Streptomyces sp. NPDC028419, assembly GCF_055565515.1. NCBI lineage: Bacteria > Bacillati > Actinomycetota > Actinomycetes > Kitasatosporales > Streptomycetaceae > Streptomyces > Streptomyces sp. NPDC028419. The sequence goes on from NZ_JBVHUE010000002.1 coordinate 1,192, forward strand.
TCGCGGTGGACGGTCAACTCGCGGGCATCGCGGCCCCGTTCCCCACCGTGTGGACCGGCGGCTGGTCGAACCCCTTCCTCTGGTACGTCACCCCGGCGCCGCGCGCCTTCGACGTGCAGCCGGTCGTCTACGACCTCACACCCTTCGCCGCGCTCCTCAACGACGGCGGCCCGCACCGCGTCGAGGTCTCCGTCGCGGGCGTCCCCGCCGGACAGAGCGGCTGGAGCACCCCGGCCAACGTGCTGCTGTGGCAGGACCCGGGCCGCGCCGTGGTGACCGGCGCACTGACCCGCGCCGAAGCGAGCGAACCGGCCAACTCCTCCGTCTACACACCCGGCGCGCAGCACCGGGTGGACACCAAGGGCGGCCACCGGCTGACCGTCGCCGGATACCTGGACACCTCCCACGGCCGCGTCACCACCACCGTCACCCGGACCCTGGCCAACAGCTCCGTCCACCGCTGGACCGACGGGGAGAACCAGGACGCCCTCGTCGCGGACTGGACCGACGACGAGAGCGTCACCAGCGGACGGACGACCACCAGCACCCGGCGCGCCTACAGCATGGACGGCGAGACCACCCTGGGCGCCGACAACCGGCTGCGCACGGTCATCTCCCTGGGGGACCGGGCCGACACCGCCTCCGTGCGCGACGACGGCGGACGCCCCACCTGGTCCCGGCTGGACGACCGCTACACCGGCGACGCCTCCTACGCGACGGGCGTCCCGCGCGAGCAGCGACACGCGGTCGGGACCAGCACCGAGCGCTACCGGCTCACCGGCTCCGACGGCTGCTACGACCGTACGGTGGCCAGCGCGCAAGGGACCCTCACCCAGGACCTGCGCCGCTGCTGACCGGCCACGGCGGGCCTCGACCGTGACATTCGTACGGGCCGGGTCCGTACGGGCGGCCCTGCCGCCGGGGCGGACCCGGTCCCTACCGTAGGGGCATGACGAAGACAGCCGCACCCGCCACCGACCGCCCGCGCGGTCCGCTGGGCGCCCCCAACGGCTTCACCCTGCTGCCCTGGCTGCTCATGGGCATGGGCGCGGTGTCCAACATCTTCCAGGGGCAGACGCCCCAGCCGTGGATCGGCGGCCTGGGACTGCTGGTGTTCAACTCGCTCTACATCAGCATCGTCTTCCGGGCCTTCGTCCCCGCCACCCGGGACGCCCCGAGCACCAGGATCAGCCTGGCCGCGCTGGCCGCCGTGACCCTCGCGCTGGCGCTCGCCTACGGCGACAGCTGGCTGCTCTTCTTCCCGCTGCTGGGCCTGGCCACCGGCGCGGTCGTCCGGGGGCGCCGCCTGGGACCCGTCATGTTGGGCCTCAGCCTGGTGGCCGGCGCGGTCGCCTGGCGGCACGAGGGCTGGGGCGGGGTCAGCGGCATCCTCTACGGCACCTTCCTCTCCGGCATGGTGACCGCGGCGATCCTCGCCCTGGCCGAGACCGTGGCCGAACTGCGCGAGACCCGGCAGGAGCTGGCCCGCGGCGCGGTGGAGCAGGAGCGGTTGCGCTTCTCCCGCGACCTGCACGACCTGCTCGGGCACACCCTGTCGGTGATCGTGGTCAAGTCGGAGGCGGCCCGCCGCATCGCCCCGCGCGACATGGACGCGGCCGTGGCCCAGATCGTGGACATCGAGTCCATCGGGCGCCAGGCGCTCGTCGAGATCCGCGAGGCCGTCACCGGCTACCGCGAGTCGAGCCTGGAGGACGAGCTGGACCGGGCCCGCGCCGCGCTCACCGCCGCCGGGATCGAGCCCTCGGTGAGCCGCTCGGGACCGCCACTGAGCCCGCGGACCGAGGCGCTGCTGGGCTGGGTGGTCCGGGAGTCGGTCACCAACGCCATCCGGCACAGCGGCGCCGCGCACTGCTCGATCCAGGTGTCCGCCGCCGACGAACGGATCCGCCTGGTCATCACGGACGACGGCGCCGGCGTAGGCTCGGCGGCGCCCGGCAGCGGCCTGACCGGACTCACCGAGCGGCTCGCCGCGGCGGGCGGGACCCTGCGGGGCGGGCCGGCCCCGCGCCGGGGCTTCCGGGTCGTCGCCGAACTCCCGGTCGACGAGAGCACGGGTTGAGGAGCAGGCGATGATCAAGGTCTTGCTGGCCGAGGACCAGCGGATGATGCGCGGCGCGCTGGCCCTGCTGCTCGACCTGGAGGCGGACATCGAGGTCGTCGCCCAGGTCGGCGCCGGGGACGAGATCCTGCCGGCCGCCCTCGCCGCACGACCCGACGTGGCCCTCCTCGACATCGAACTGCCCGGCCTCAGCGGCCTCGACGCCGCCGCCGAGCTGCGCGACCGCTGCCCCGGCACCCGGGTCCTGTTCCTCACCACCTTCGGCCGTCCCGGCTACCTGCGCCGGGCCATGGAGGCCGGGGCGGGCGGCTTCCTCGTCAAGGACGGTCCGGTGGAGGAGCTGGCGGCCGCGATCCGCCGGGTGCTGGCGGGGGAGACGGTCATCGACCCCGCGCTCGCCGCGGCCGCGCTCAGCGCGGGCCCGAACCCGCTGACCGCCCGTGAGCGGGACGTGCTGGGCGCCGCCGTCGACGGCGCGACCGTCCACGACATCGCGGCGAGGCTGCACCTGTCGGAATCGACCGTGCGCAACTACCTGTCCGCGGCCATCGGCAAGACCGGCACCCGCAACCGGATGGAGGCCGTGCGCGCCGCCCGCCGCCAGGGCTGGTTGTGACCGGTTCCCCGGGGTTCGGGTCGCGGGTTCAGGGGAGCAGCCGGGAGACCAGGTCGCGGACGGTCGCCATGTCGCTGAAGGGGAGCAGCTCCTCGCCCACGATCTGGTGCGGTTCGCTGCCCTTTCCGGCGATCAGGACGATGTCCTCGGGCCGGGCCGCGGACAGGGCGAGGGCGATGGCCCGGCGGCGGTCGGCGGAGCGCTCGTAGGGCGTGCCGGTGGCTTCGATGCCGGGGGCGATCTGGTCCAAGATCGCCTCGGCGTTCTCGGTGCGGGGGTTGTCCGAGGTCAGAACGCACAGGTCGGAGTGGGTGCCGGCGATGCGCCCCATATCGGCGCGCTTGGTGGTGTCGCGGTCCCCGCCACAGCCGAAGACGGTGATGACCCGGCCCCCGGCGAAGCCGCGGATGGCCGTGAGGACCTTGTCGAGGGAGTCGGGCGAGTGCGCGTAGTCCACGATCACCGACGTGCCGGCGGGGGTCACGAAGCGCTCGAACCGGCCCGGGACGGGCGGCATCTGGGCGAGTGCGGCGACCAGTCCGTCCAGGTCGTGCCCCAGGACGTGGCAGGCCGCGACGGCCGCCAGCGCGTTGGAAACGGAGAAGACGCCCGGGACCGGGATCGCCGCCGGGTACGACCGGCCGGCGTGGCGCAGGGTGAACCGGGTGCCCGAGGCGTCCGCGATCAGGTCGGTGGCCCGGAAGTCCGCCTCCCCGCCGAGGCCGTAGGTCGTCACCGCGTCCGGCATCATCGCGCGGATGCCCGCTCCCACGACGTCGTCCACGTTGACCACGGCGTGCCGGCACAGGCCCTGGAACAGCCGGAGTTTGGCGTCCGTGTAGTGGGCCATCGTGCCGTGGTCGTCCAGGTGGTCCTGCGTCAGGTTGGTGAAGACGCCGACGTCGACGAAGGTCCGGTCCATCCGGTAGGTCTGCAGGGCCATCGAGGTGGCCTCCAGCACCACGCTGCTGGTGCCCCGGTCCCGCATGCGGCCCAGGAGGTACTGCAGGTCCGGCGATTCCGGTGTGGTCAGCACCGTGGGCGGCATCGGGATCATCTCGTCGCCGATCCGGCTGCCCGCCGTACCGATCACGCCCACCGAGGCGCCCTCGGAGATCCGCAGCAGCGACTCGACCATGGCGGAGATGGAGGTCTTCCCGTTGGTCCCGGTGACGGCCACCACGTCCATGGACCGGCCCGGCTCGCCGAAGTAGCGGGAGGAGACGACCGCGGCCGCCTTGCGGGTGTCGCCGACGCGTACGACGCACACCGAGGGCAGCAGCTCCCGTCCGGGGGCGGCACCGGCTCCCGCCGCGTCGACGAGCACCGCCGCCGCACCGCGCGCGAGCGCGGCACCGATGGCGGCGGGGCCGCCGCCGTGGTGGCCGGGTACGGCGATGAAGAGCGAGCCCGGCACGACCCGGTCGACGTCGAAGGTGGTGCCCGCCGTGATCCCCGTCGCTTCGGTGTCGCCCTGGATGACGTGGTGCTCATGGCCGGTCAACAACCCGCTCAACTTCACGGTGGGTCCCTTCGGAGACGGCTACGGCCGGGTGTGCGGCCCTCGCCTGGTGGCGGCGCCGACGGAGCGTCGGGGCCGCGGTGGTGGTGGGGCGGGAAGGGCGGTGCGTCGCCCGCGAGGGGGTGGCGGCCGGTGGGGGGCGAGGTGATCGGGCCCGTCTGTCGGGGCGGATCCCGTCGCGGAAGGTGGTGCGGGCGCAGGTGGGCGGGCCCGGGCGCGGAGGGAAGGCGCTAGCCGTGGCCGTGCACGACGCCCCGGCCGACCGTGGGGGCCTGGGCATCGGCCGCGGTCCGGGGGCTGACGCCCGTCCGGCCCACGGAGACCGCACGCGCGGCAGGGGCGGCCTGTGGCAGGCCCTCTCCCGTGACGCGTCGTGTGCGGTTCATGGGCCGAGTGTACGTGCGCCCAGGTGACCGCCACGCCGCATGGCGTGTCGATCGCCCGGTCCGTCGCTGCGCGCGGCGCGCGGTCACAGCGCTTCCGGATCGGCCGGACCTGGCGTGCGGACACGCGACGGGGCCGGGACCACCACTGGTGGTCCCGGCCCCGTCGCGTGAGGTCAGTGCTTGAAGACGTCCTTGACCTTCTCCTTGGCCTGGCGGGCGTCGCCCTTGGCCTGCTCGGCCCGGCCTTCGGCGGTCAACCGCTCGTTGCCCGTGAGGTTGCCAGCGGTCTCCTTGAGCTTGCCCTTGGCCTGCTCGCCCTTCGCCTTGGTCTTCTGCTCACCAGACACAGCTGATCACTCCCTGTTCGTCGAAAAGCCTTACGAGACTGCGTATGACCGGCGAACGATCGCCCAAACAGGTCTGCCGCGATTTCCTTCGGTCAGTCGGCGAAGGAACCGTGGCGGCCCGCGCCCGAGGCGAAGCGGGCCGCTCCGGAAACCGTCTCCCCGGCCGACAGCGGGACCAGCCCGTGCCGGAACTCGCCGGCGAGGGCCTCCTGCTCGCCCGAGCCGTGCTGTTCCAGGACCGACAGCCGGTCGTGGCGCAGGCACAGCTGCGGGAACCCCGCGATCTCGCGCGCGAGCTCCTGGGCCGCCTCGCGCGAACGCCCCGTTGGGACCAGGCGGTTGACGAGGCCGATGGCGTGCGCCTCGGCCGCCGGGACCGCGCGCCCCGTGAGGATCAGGTCCATGGCGCGGCTCTCGCCGATCAGCCGGGGGAGCCGCACCGTACCGCCGTCGATCAGCGGTACCCCCCAACGTCGGCAGAACACCCCGAGGACGGCGTCCTCCTCGGCGACCCGGAGGTCGGCCCAGAGGGCCAGCTCCAGTCCGCCCGCGACCGCGTGCCCGGCGATCGCCGCGATCACCGGTTTGCTCAGCCGCATCCGGGTGGGCCCCATCGGCCCGTCGCCCCCGGCCTCGACGCGGTTGCCGCGCCCGGTGCCGATGGCCTTGAGGTCGGCGCCCGCGCAGAAGGTGCCGCCCTCGCCCCACAGCACCGCGACCGAGGCGTCCGGGTCCGCCTCGAAGGCGCGGAAGGCGGCGGCCAGCCGGTCGGCGGTGGGCCCGTCCACGGCGTTGCGGGACGCGGGGCGGGCGAGGATCACCGTGAAGACGGGCCCGTCGCGCTCGACGCGCACCTCGGCGCCGCGGTCCACCACGTCGCCGTCGTCCACCGCGTCGTCCACCGCGTCGTCCACCGTGCCGCCCTTCGCCGTGCGGGCGTTCACCGTGCACCCGGATGGGTCAGCCGCCCGATCCGGCCCATTGTGCCGACTCCGGGGCGGATCGCGGAGCGTTCTTCCGTACGGTGTCGGGAGCGGTGGTGTCCGGTGCGGGCGTGCGGCGCGGGCGCAGGCCCAGGACCAGCCCGCCGACCACGACGGCCAGCCCCGCCCACACGGCCGCTCCCGGGACGCCGCCACCCGTGAACGCACCGCCCGCCGCGGCCGAGAGCGGGGCCACGCCGGTCAGCAGGCCGGCCCGCCCGGCCCCGACGGCGGCGACCGTCGAGTACCAGAGCACGAAGGCCGCGGCGGTGACCAGGACGGCCAGGTACCCGACGGCCAGCCACTGCCGGGATCCCAGGGCCGCCAGGGAGGACGACGGCTCGGCGAACGCCGCGAGCACGGCGAACATGAGCGAGCCCAGCCACACGCAGTGGACGGAGACCCCCCAGGCCCCGTGCCGCCGCAGCACCGGCACGGCCAGCAGCGTGAACCCCGCCTCGCAGGCCAGCGCCAGCGTCGCCCAGGCCACCCCGGTCGCATCGGTGCGCCCGGTCCCCTCCACCAGGACGGCGCCCGCCACGACGACCGGCGCGGCCAGCATGACCTGACGGCTCGGCCGCTGCCGCTCCAGCAACGGACCGATCACCCCGAGCAGCACGGGCACGCAGGCCACCGCGACGGCGATGACGGCGGGCTCCGCGTGCGCGACCCCGCGGACGACCGCGATGTTGAACAGGACCAGCCCGCTGGCCGCGAGCCCGGCCAGCCACAGCCACTCCCGCCCGCGCGGCCACACCAGCCGCGCCCCGGCGGCCCGGGCCAGCGCCAGCAGGAGGAGCGAGGCCGCGGCGTACCGGACGGCCTGGGCGGTGAAGAGGGGCGCGTCCGTGAGCGTGTGGGAGACGCTGACGCTGGTGCCGACCAGCGCCATGCCGAGTGCGCCGGGGCCGAGGGATCGCATGGTGTCCATGCCTCCACTGTGTGCGCAGAATGGACCCATGAGCAGGTCCAAAGATGCCGTGACCCAGAGGTCCAAAGAAGCGGTCCCCGCCCCGGCGCCCCGCGGCTCCGACTTCCTCCAGCTCGACATCGGCCAGGCGCCGCCGGGCTGCCGCACCGAATGGCTCGCCGACCGCCTCCGCGAAGCGATCGCGGACGGTCGGCTGCCGGTGGGCAGTCGACTCCCGGCGAGCCGGGTGCTGGCGGAGGAGCTGCGCGTCGCGCGCGGGGTGGTCACCGAGGCCTACCAACGGCTCGCCGAAGCCGGTCAGGTGGCGGGCCGGGGCCGCCTCGGCACCACGGTGGTCGCGGCCCCGCCGCCGCCCGGTGCCGCCGCGGTGACGGCTGTGGGGGAGAGTGCGGGGGAGGGCGCGGGTCCGACGGCCGGCGCGCTGTTCGGCGCCGGGGCGCGGGACGGGGCGATCGACGCGCTGCGGGCCGCCGCCTGCCGGATCGACCTCTCGCCCGGGGTCCCCGACCTCGCGGCGTTCCCGCGGACCGCCTGGCTGCGGGCCGAGCGCGCCGTCCTGGGCGGCCTGGCGCCGTCCGGCTTCGGTTACGGGGACGCGCAGGGCGCACCGGCCCTGCGGACGGAGGTCGCGCGGTGGCTGGCCCGGAGCCGGGGGATCAGGGCCGACCCGGCCGAGGTGATCGTCGTGGCGGGCGTGGCCCAGGCGTTGGGCCTGCTCGGGGCCGTGCTGCGGGCACGGGGGCTGGACCGGATCGCGGTGGAGGACCCGGGCTCGCTCGGAGCCCGCCAACAGCTGGAGTACGGGGGGATCACGACCGTCCCGGTGCCGGTGGACGAGGGCGGCCTGCGCGTGGACGCGCTCCGGACCTGCGGTGCGAAGGCGGTCCTGCTCACGCCGGCGCACCAGTTCCCGACCGGCGTGGTGCTCGACGGAGAGCGCCGTCGCGCCCTGCTGCGCTGGGCGGCCGAGGAGGACGGGGTGGTCATCGAGGACGACTACGACGCCGAACACCGCTACGACCGCACCCCGGTCCCGGCGCTCCGCTCGCTGCTGGCCGAGCGGGTCTGTTACGCCGGCAGCGTCTCCAAGCTCCTCGCGCCGGCGCTCCGGGTGGGCTGGCTCCTCGTCCCGCCACGCCTCCACGAGGCCGTGGTCGCGGCCAAGCGCAACGCCGACCTGGGGAACGCGGTCCTGCCGCAACTCGTGCTGGCCCACCTCATGGCGTCGGGGGAACTGGAACGCCACCTGCGCTTCGTGCGCCGGCGCCACCGTGCGCGCCGGGACGCGATGTTGCGGGCCATCGGGGTGCACCTGCCCGGGGCGCGGGTGCACGGGGCGGCCGCCGGACTGCACCTGACGGTCACCTTCGACGGACTCGGGCTGCGGGACACCGAACTCGCCGGCGCGGCGCTGGACATGGGGGTCAAGGCGCATCCGCTGTCCTGGCACCGGGTGCGCCCGGGGCCGCCGGGTCTGGTCCTGGGCTACGCCGCCGGCCCCGCGAGCGAGATCGAGGAGGGCATCGCGGTCCTGGGCGCCGCCCTGCGCCGCAGGACGCCCTAGAGGCGGCAGCTGATCTCCATGCCGTCCTCGACCGGGAAGGTGACGCTCTGGTACCCGTTCCGCGGGTCGCGCAGGTAGGCGAGACACGGGGCCAGGGACGGCAGGTCCACATCGTCGGTCACGACGAGGGTGCCCGGCGCGAGGCGCGGTTCGAGCAGGCGCAGCACGGGCAGGCACAGGTCCTTCCAGCCGTCGAGCAGCAGGAAGTCCACCGCGGCGTCCACTCCGGCGAGGGTGTCGCGGGCGTCCCCTTCGAGGACCGTGATCAGGTCGTCCAGACCGGTCTCGGTGAAGGTGCGGCGCGCGGCGGCGACCTTGTCCGCGCTCAGCTCCGAACTGATCACCCGGCCCGTGCCGTTGTCGCGCACCGCTGCGGCCAGGTGGAGCGTGGAGATCCCGAAGGACGTGCCGAACTCGACGACGGTTGCCGGGCGGGCGGCCCGCACCAGGTTGTAGAGGAGCTTCCCGCCCTCGGCCGAGATCGGCATGTACACCTGCGCGTTGGCGTCCGCCATTTCCTGCGGGGTCGCCCAGGTGGAACCGTCGGGCCGCGCGGCCCTGATCCGTTCGCTGGTGGCTTCGTCCTGCGCCGCCCGTAAGAACATCGCGTCGAGAGCGGACGCCACGCGGGGGTCGTGGAGCGTGCTGGTCTGTGTCATGAAACCTAGAGTAGACGCACCGTAGCGTATGGTCTAGATGGTGGTGACTTACCCTGGGCCCGTGAAGGCAGAAACGGATCGAGGGAACACGGTTGCCGCTGGCGCGGGCCGGTCGCCCCGGCAGCACCACGGCAACCGGCACGGGCGGAGCGAGCAGGCGCGGCAGGCCGTACTGGAGGCGGCTGACGGCCTCTTGGTGGAGAAGGGCTTCTCCGGCGTCACCATCGAGGGCATCGCCGCCAGCGCCGGGGTCGCCAAGCAGACCATCTACCGCTGGTGGAAGACCAAGACGGACATCCTCCTGGACGCCTTCCTCCTGGACGCGGCGGAGGCCCTCACCCCGCCCGATCGCGGGGACCTGGCCGCGGATCTGGGCGCCCACCTGCACCAGCTGGCCCAGTTCCTCACGCGGTCCGACGCGGGCGCCGTCTTCACCGCGCTGCTCGGTCACGCGCAGCACGACCCCGCCTTCGCCGCCGTCCTGCGCGCCCGGTATCTCGACGAGCAGCGCCGCCGTGACCGGCTCCCCCTGGAGGAGGCGGTGCGGCGCGGCGAACTCCCCGCGGACATCGACGCGGTGGCCGAGGTCGACCAGCTCGTGGGGCCGATCTACCACCGCGTCCTGGTCACCGGGGACCCCGTCGACCGCGCCTTCACCGACCTGCTCGTCGACAACTTCCTACGACGACACCTCATCCGCTGAGCCCACGGCAACCCCCACCCTCCGGAGCCCCGCCGTGCCGTGCCCTCAATCGCCGGGCGGGCCGACCCCTTGAGCCTCGCCGGCGTTTGAGGTGCCGCCGGAGGTGTGGTGGGCTGCGCCGGTGCGCGCGGCGTCTGGGTGTCGTGGGGTCGGGTGTTGCCTCCGGCGGGCCCTCAAACGCCGGGCGGGCTGGAATGGGCGCCGGTCTCTTGCGCCGGGCTGGGCGGTGGCCCCTTGAGCCCCGTCGGGGATTGAGGCGCTGCCGGGCGGGCCGACCCCTTGAGCCTCGCCGGCGTTTGAGGTGCCGTCGGAGGCGTGGTGGGCTGCGCCGGTGCGCGCGGCGTCCGGGCGTCGTGGGGTCGGGTGTTGCCTCCGGCGGGCCCTCAATCGCCGGGCGGGCTGGAATGGGCGCCGGTCTCTTGAGTCGGGCTGGGCGGTGGCCCCTTGAGCCTCGCCGGCGTTTGAGGCGCCGCCGGGCGGTGGCCCCCTGAGCCCCGTCGGGGATTGAGGCGCCGCTGGGCGGTGGCCCCCTGAGCCCCGTCGGGGATTGAGGCGAAAGTTTTTGGGGAACCGCGGCAACCTCCGGCGGGGTCGCGCGTCGTGCGGGGGTGAAGGGCGCAGTCCGGCGTCCCTCACCCGACCGTGGAGAACCACCTTGAAGATCGTCAAGCGCTCCGCCGCCCGCCCCCTCGCCCCGGCCGCCCGCCGCGCGGCCCTCGCCGTCGCCGCCGCGGGGGCGCTCGCCGCCCTGGCCGCCCCCGCCCACGCCGCCGGTGCGGCCGCGCCGGCCCCCTCGGCCAGCGCCGTGCCCAGCTCCTCGCCCAGCGCGGTCCCGAGTTCCCCGAGCTCCCCGAGCGCGTCCCCCCGGCCCAGCAGCTCGACCTCGACCTCGCCGCGCCCGACCGCCGTGCCCAGCACCGCCCCCTCGGTGGAGGCCCCCGGTTCCAGCCCCTCGGCCTCGGCCCCCGCCTCCGGCGTGAAGCCGTCCGCCGAACCCTCTTCGCCCGCGGGTCCGGAGCTCGCGCATACTGGCGGAAACCCCGCCACCGTGGCGATCGGTGCGGGCGCGGCGGTGCTCGTCGTCGCAGGTGCCGGCACCCTGTACGCCGTACGCCGCCGCGCGAACGGCTGACGTGCTCCACCCGAGGGACACCCTGCTCATGTCGTACCCCGCCGCGCTGCGGCCCGCACCACACGTACGCCTCGTCCTGCCCGGCTCCGGCCGGGCGGGGCGGGGCGCCCGCGTTCTGCACACCCTGCGCACCCTGCGCGTGTGGCGCGGGCCGCTGGCGCGCGAACGGATCCTGTTGCGCGACGGGCCGGGCGCCCGGGTCACCGCCGCCTCCCCGGGGGCGTACACGGGGGCGCACGCCGGCGCGGACGGCGACGCCTTCGAGCGCCCGCCCACGGTCACGGAGCTCTACCACGCGCACCGACTGCGGATGGTGCGCCTGGCGGTGCTCCTCGTCGACGACCCGGCCACCGCCGAGGACGTGGTCCAGGACGCCTTCACGGCCCTGTACCGGCGCCACGGCGAGCACATCACCGAGATCGACAACGCGCTCGGCTACCTCCGGACGGCGGTGGTCAACACCGCGCGCTCCGTGCTGCGCCGCCGGCGCACGGTCCGTTCCTGGACCCCGCCCGCCGAAGCCGACGTACCCTCCGCGGAGGAGTACGTCGTCCTCGACGAGGAACACCGCGAAGTACTGGCCGCCCTCGGCCGCCTGACCCCGCGCCGCCGCGAGGTGCTCGTCCTGCGCTACTGGGCCGACCTGAGCGAGGCGGAGATAGCCGCCACCCTCGGGATCAGCCGTGGCGCGGTGAAGTCGAACGCGAGCCGCGCCCTGGACGCGCTGGAGCGCATCCTGGAAGGCCGGATATGACCACGCCCACCCCGCCCCCCGCCGCGCGCTTCCCGGCCTCCCGCACCCCGCGCGGCGGCGGCGCGCACGTCGGCCGGGCCTTCGACCGGGGAGCCGGCGGCGCCGACCGGCCGGGTCACGCCCCCGGCGGGCACGGCCCGCACGCCACCGGCCCCGACGGCCGGCCGGCCGGGCCCTTCACCGTCCTGCCCGGCTTCGGCGGGGACGGCGGATCCGGCAGCGGCGCCGGCAGTGGTGACGGCGGAGGTGACGGTGGCGGCGGTGACGCGGAGCGGCCCGTCGAGCGACGGCTGCGCGCGGCGCTCGCCGCGCGGGCCGAGCAGGTCACCGTGCGCGAGCTACGGCCCGCGGATCCCCCCGGCCGGCACGTGCGACGGCTGTCGGTGCTCCCGCCGCGCCGGTTCGCCCTGCCCTTGGCCGGGCTGGCCGCGGCCGCCGCGATCGCGGTCGGATACGTCGCCCTCGCGCCCGATCAGACCCCGCGTCCGGCGCCGCCCGCCTCCCCGCCCTCGCTGCCCGCGCCGTCACCGACCCCCTCGCCCGGGGGCTCGCAATCGCCCCCGCAACCCTCGGTCTCTCCCTCGGCGGTCCCGTCCACGGCTCCGTCCTCGCCGCGGCCCCCGAGTCCCACGCCCTCGCGCAGCACGCCGGGCGTCCAGTCGCCGCGGCCGCCGGCCACGGGCGGTGTGCCGAGCTCCGGGGCCTCCGCCAGCGGCTCGCCGTCGGCGCAGCGCTCCCCGTCGATGAGCTCCCAGGTCAGCGCGCCGCCGGGCCGGTGACGGCCGCGACCAGCGGCGCGAGGTCCGGGTTCGCGGCAGCCGCGTCCAGGGCCTCGCGCAGCGCGCGGTCGTTCGTGGGCCGGGCGGCCTCCAACAGTGCCAGCCCGGCCCCGCTGACGTCGGTGTAGATGCCCCGGCGGTCGGTGTCGCAGAGGTAGCGGCTGAGCAGCCCGCGGTCTTCGAGGCGGGTGACCAGGCGCGTCGTCGCGCTCTGGCTGAGCACCACCGATTCGGCGACCTGGTGCATGCGCAGGTGCCCGCCGGGCCCGTCGTGCTGCCGGCTGAGGACGTCGAGGAGCGAGTACTCCCGGACGCTGAGCCCGTGGCCCGCCTGGAGCGCCCTTTCGATGTGGGTCTCGATCCTGCCGTGCAGCAGGGAGAGGGCGCACCAGCCCTGGGAGAGGGCGGTCAGCGCGCCGTCCGTGGCGGTCATGGGGTCCTCCTCGCGGGACGCGCGGGGCACGCGTACCCCCTCAGGATAGGACACGTCCGCAATAGCCCGCGCTTGCAAATAGCCCGCGTCTGCAATTAATGTGGACGCTCGTAAGGCGTTGGCGCAATCATCGGCGGCGAGTCCGGATCCCTCTCGGCAGCCGCCGCCGCGCCCCCACACACGCACGGACAGCGCACCCCCTGAAGGGCCTCCCCCCATGCCACTCGCACTGCTCGCCCTCGCCATCGGGGCCTTCGGGATCGGAACCACCGAGTTCGTGATCATGGGCCTGCTGCCCGAGGTCGCCGCCGGCTACGGCGTCACGATCCCCACCGCCGGTTTCCTGGTCACCGGCTACGCCCTCGGCGTCGTACTCGGCGCGCCGCTGATGACCGTCCTGGGCACCCGGATCCCCCGCAAGCGCATGCTCATGCTGCTCATGGGCCTGTTCATCGCGGGCAACCTGCTCTCCGCGCTGGCCCCCGCCTTCGGTGTGATGCTCGCCGGCCGGGTCCTCGCCTCCCTCGCCCACGGCGCGTTCTTCGGCATCGGCGCCGTCGTCGCCGCCGAGCTCGTCGCCCCCGAGAAGAAGGCGGGCGCGATCGCCATGATGTTCACCGGCCTCACCGTCGCCAACGTCGTCGGCGTCCCGCTCGGCACCCTCGTCGGCCAGCACCTCGGCTGGCGCGTCACCTTCGTCATCGTCGCCGGGCTCGGCGTCCTCGGCCTGCTCGGCATCGCCCGGCTCGTCCCCGACCTGCCGCGTCCCGAAGGCGTACGGATCCGCCACGAACTGGCCGCCTTCCGCAACGTCCAGGTCCTGCTCGCCATGGCGATGACCGTGCTCGGCTTCGGCGGGGTCTTCGCCGCGATCACCTACATCACGCCGATGATGACCAACGTCGCGGGCTTCGCCGACACCTCCGTCACCTGGCTGCTCGTCCTCTTCGGCCTCGGCATGGTCGGCGGCAACCTGCTCGGCGGCCGCTTCGCCGACCGCCACCTGATGCCGATGCTGTACGTGACCCTGGGCGCGCTGGCGCTCGTACTGGCCCTGTTCACCGTGACCGCGCACCACAAGGCCGCCGCCGCGGTCACCGTCACCCTGATCGGCGCCCTCGGCTTCGCCACCGTGCCCCCGCTCCAGAAGCGCGTCCTCGACCAGGCCGCCGGCGCCCCCACGCTGGCCTCCGCCGTGAACATCGGCGCCTTCAACCTCGGCAACGCCCTCGCCGCCTGGCTCGGCGGACTGGTCATCGCGGGCGGCCTGGGCTGGACCGCACCCAACTGGGTCGGCGCCGCCCTCGCCGCCTCCGCGCTGGTCCTCGCCCTGGTCTCCGGAGCGCTGGAGCGGCGCACCGCACGCACCGGACGCGTGGTCGCGTCGGGCGCGGGGGTCCCCGAAGGGGAGCGGGCGCCGGTTCGGGTCGCGTAGCGCGCCGCCCGGTGGGAGGTTGGTGACCATGGGGCGAACCGGGAACATACGCACCACCGCGACGGCCGTGGCCGTCGCGGTGGCCGCGCTCGCGCTGCAGGGCTGTACGTCGGCCCCCGCGAGCGGCCGCACGGACACCGGCGCCGCCAGCTCGCCGGCGGCCCCGGGCAGCCCGGATCCGGCGCCCCCCAGCACCAGCGCTCCTTCGCCGAGCCGGAGCTTCCCGCTCTCCACCGCGCCCCGGACCATCCCGGCCGTCCGCACCTTCGAAGCCGCCCGCGGCCCCGGCTGGAAACCCGCCCCGCAGGCCCGGGTCGTCGTCGCCCCCGCCCACACGGCCGCCCTCGCCGACGAGGGCAGGGCACTCGCCCGCGACCTGAAGCTCGGCTACGCCGAGGACGGCGGAGCGGTCCGGCCCGGCGACGTGGAACTCGCCCTCGACGACGCCCCCGGCGGCGCGGCCAAGGCCGCCCCCGAGTCGTACACCCTCACCGTCCGCGGCGGCGGCGTCCGCATCACGGGCCCCGACGACGCCGGGGTCTTCTACGGCACCCGCACCCTCGAACAGGCCGTCCGCACCGCCGGATCCATCGGCGAGGGCACGGTCAAGGACGCCCCGGACCGCCCCCAGCGCGGGCTGAACCTCGACATCGCCCGCAAGAACTTCACCGCGCCCTGGATCGAGGACCGGCTGCGCGAGATGGCCGACCTCAAACTCAACCAGCTGGGCCTGCACTTCTCGGACGACCAGGCCTTCCGCATCGCCTCCGTCAGCCATCCCGAGATCGTCTCCGACCCGCACCTCACCCAGGCCGAGGTGCGCCGGATCGTGGCCCTCGCCCGCAGCCTGCACATCGAAGTGGTCCCCGAGATCGACTCGCCCGGACACCTCGGCGCCGTCCTGCGCGCCCACCCCGCCCTCCAACTGCGCGACGCGGCCGGCCGGGCCGTCAAGGGCGCCGTGGACATATCCAACCCGGCGGCCGCCCGGCTCGTCGACGAGCTGCTGCGCGAGTACCTGCCGCTCTTCCCCGGCGCGCACTGGCACGTCGGCGCCGACGAGTACCAGGCCCTCGTGGTCAAGGACCCGCAGGCCTCCTTCCCGCAGCTCGCCGCCGCCGCCCGACAGCGCTACGGCGCCGGGGCGCGCGTGTCGGACCTGGCCACCGGCTGGCTGGACGACCGGGCCGCGGTCGTCCGCGGCGCCGGACGGACGCCCAAGGCGTGGAACGACGGATTCTTCACCGGGGGCGCCGCCACCGCCGCGCGGGACATCGAGGTCGAGTACTGGACCGGCAAGGAGATCGGGGCCCGCCCGCCCCTGGAATACCTGCGCGAGGGCCGCCCCGTGGTCAACCTCAACGACGAGTACCTGTACTACGTCCTCGGCGAGCCCAACGACTTCACCTACCCGACCGGGCGGCGCATCTACGAACAGTGGACCCCGCTCGTCCTGCGCGGAACCGAAGCCGTGCCGGCCCGCTACGCCGGGCAGGTTCTGGGCGCCCGCCTCGCCGTCTGGTGCGACCTGGCCGCCTCGCAGACCCAGGACCAGGTCGCCGCCGGGATCCGGCTGCCGCTGGCCGCCCTCGCCCAGAAGGTCTGGGACCCGCGCCCGCCGCAGCCGACGTGGAGTCAGTTCACCGACCTGGCCGACCGACTGCGCTGACCGCCCGTACCCGGGGCCGCCGGGCGCGTTGTCAGTGGCCACCCCTACTGTTCCCGACATGCCGCAGCTCAGGGGGGCTCCAACCCCTCCTGTCCAGGCTGCGCGCATCCTGATCGGACAGGCGGAGGGGTACGGGCTGATGGCATGGCTGGCAGCGGGCGAAGGGTATGAAATCGCCCTGGTGGAGGGGCGGGTGGCGGCGCGGCCGACGGCCGGCCGCTCGGCGGGACGGCAGTTGAAGACCCTGCCCAAGGCGCTGCGCGACCACCCCGAGGTGGAGCGGCTGCGGCAGTTCTCCGAATGGCTCGACCGGCACGCGGCCGCGTGCCTGGCGCAGGTGGACACCTGGATGGTGTCCTCACTGCCCGTGCCGACCGCGCTGATCGCCCGGGTCTGGCCGGACGAGGCCTGGCGCAGCGCCCTGCGCGACCTCGTGGTGATCGGCGAGGACCCGGACGAGCCGGGCTTCCTGCGCGACGTCACCGACTCCGGCGCCCTGCGCGTGGTCAACCTCGACGGCGAGACCGTACGGTTGGCCCCGCGCACGGTGACCCTGCCGCACCCGGTGCTGCTGCCGGACCTGGACGACGTACGGGACTTCGCGGCCGAACTCGGCATCGAGCAGCGGATCGAGCAGATCCACCGCGCCACCTGGCAGCGCACCGGTGACCCCGCGGCGGGCGCCCCCGGCACGACCGACTCCGGCGCCCAGCGGGGCGACGGCTTCGAGGTCCGGGACTTCGCGGGCGGGGTGTTCCCGAGCCGCTTCAGCCTCACCGCCCGGGCGACCGCCCTCGGCTACCGGGTCTCCGGGGGCTACGCGACCTGCGCCGTCCGCGACGCGGGCCGCGCCACCTCCGCCGCCGTGTGGGTCGGCGAACCGTACTGGGAGTCCGAGCAAAGCACCGGCGCGCTGACCTGGAGCGACGCGGACGGCCGGGGCGTGCGCCTGGCGCAGGTCGGGCCGGTGGCCTGGTCCGAGGGCATGCGGATGGCCGCCGCGCTGTACGCGGGGCGCAGGATCGACGAGGGCGGGAACGCGTGAACACCACGGCCGGGACGACGAGCGGGCGGGAACACCAGGACATGAGCGGGGGCGACGTGCGGGACATCGACACGGACATCGAAGGCGCGGGTACGGGTACGGGCGGTGACCCGGGCGCCGAGGGGGCAGGGGCCGTCGGGGAGGCCGACACGCTGCTGAGAGCGGGCGCGGTGCTGCCCTGCGGCACCCCCGGCGCCGGGCCCGGCGCGGTCGACCTGACCGCCCGCACCTACCGCCACCCCGCCCTGGCGGACGACCGCGTCGTGGTCCGGCTCGCCGCCGCCGAACTCGGCGCGGCCGAGGACCTCGCCGCCGGATTCCTCGGGCTCGTCCCCGACGGCGAACCGGCCGTGGTCGGCATCGGCCGCCGCCAGGCCCTCGGCTTCCCCGCCTGGGTGCTCGTCCACCACCCCGAGGACGGACACCACGCCCTCGCCGTCGTCCCCGAACTGGACCGGCTGGCCCGCCAGGCGACGAACCGGCCCAAGGCGACCCTCGACGGGTGCCTCGCCCTGGCCGGCCGACTGGCCGCGTCCGTCCCGCACTTCCTGCCCGTCTTCTACGAACAGGCCGCCCGGGTCTTCCTCGCGGTCGACAACACCACCTACGCCTCCCAGCTGTTCGCCCGGGCCCGCACCAGCGAGGCCCAGCACGGCCTCACCGTCGACGAGGACCGCCTCGACGCCGTCTTCCTCGAATTCGCCCTGGCCGGCGCCCTCCCCGTGAAGGTCCTCACCGGCTACGGCCGTGAACTGGCCGCTCGGGTGAGCCCCGCCGAGGCCTACGCGCGCTTCCGCCGCCTGTGCCTGCGGCGCACCGCCGGCGGACTGGCCCCCTCCGCCCAGGCCGCCGCCGAACTGCGCCGCCTCGCCAAGGCCGCCGGACACACCGGGACCGAAGCCGAACAGGACCACCTCGCCGAACTCCTGCCCCTGCCCGCCACCCTGCGCGCCGCCCACGGCTGGTGGAAGGCGCACCGCGGCGCGCTCGTCGCGCTCGCCCGCCGGGTCCCGGCCGTGCGCGGAGCGCTGCTCGGCCTGACCCCGCCGGCCACCTCCGACCAGAGCGCCGCCTTCACCACGCTGTGGCTGGAGATCCTGGAGGAATCCGGCGCCACCGCCGGCCTGTGCTCCGCGGACCTGCCCGCCGAGGAGCGCGCCCCCGACGGCGCCGCGGGCTGGCTGGAGCGCTTCCACGCCGCCCGGCACGACGGCTGGGGATCGCGCCCCACCCCCGCGCTGCTGCTCGACCTCGTCACCCGCGCCGCCGAACAACTGCGCGCCGAACTCGCCCACCCGGACCGCTCCGGCGGCCTCGCCATCGGCGTGCAGGACGCGGACCTGCTCGACCTGCTGCTCTCGCTCGACCTCCCGGTCGCCGACCCGGACCCGCGCCGCGACGCGAACGCGCAGCTGGGCCTGCGCGACTGGGCCCAGTCCGAGCGGCGGCGCGACCTGCTGGCCCTCGCCGCCGACCAGCGGTTCCGGCCCGCCTTCGAGCGCGCCGCCGACGCCCTCGGCGAGGGTGCCCCCGGTCCGCAGGTCATCCGCAGCCTTGCCGCGGCCCCCGGCGGCCGGACCATGCTGGCCGCGTGGATGCGCGGCGTCGCCGGACAGTCCTCCTCCGCCGGCCTGCCCGGTCTGCCCGCGGCCACCGCACGGCTGGGCTGGCTGCCCACCGAGGCGCTGGAGCTGGCTCCGGCCGAGGTCGCCGCCGCCGTGGCCGCCGACCTCGGCGAGACCCTCGCCCGTACCCTGCGCGGCGGACTCTTCGAGGAACTGCACTGGCCCGCTTGGGAGGAGGCCCTCGCCGCGCTGGCCACCGGACGGGGCCAGGACGGCCTGACCGTCGTCGACGCCTGGCCCCACCTGATCGTCGCGAGCACCTCCCAGGTCCGGGTCATCGACGCCGACTCCACCGTCCTCGTCCACGACCTGCGCGCACCGAAGGGCGGCCACCGCCGGTACGGCTTCCACTACGTCGACGGCGAACTCCTGGTGCTCTGGGGCACGTACGGCGGCGCCACCGAGGGCTACTGGCACCGCACCCCCGACCGGGTCTTCACCGTCGCCTTCGACAAGGACGGCAACGACCGCGGCTACTGGAACATGCGCTCCGAACACGTCTCGCTGCCCCTGCCCGGCGGCGGCCGCGCCCTCGGCGGCGGAGTCCTGCACCGGGGCGACACCCGGCTGCCCACCGAACGCCCGGTCCTGCACGACGGCTCCTCCTACTGGGTGTGGCAGCACACCGAAGGCGCCCAGGGCGAGGACCACGGCGGCTGGTGCGCGTACGACCCCGCGAGCGGCGCCCACGGACGGCGCTCCCTGCCCGCGTTCTTCACCGACGCCCTGCGCCAGCAGAGCGCCGACGGCGCCCCCGCGGGCCCCTGCAGCGGGAACTGCTCCTGCCAGGGCAACTGGCTGCGCCCCGCGCCCACCGTCGCGGGCTCCGTCCTCGGCGCCCCCGCGGACGGGCTGCTCGGCTGGTGCGCCGTCCGGATCCCCGGCCAGGGCTGGAGCGCGCGCGACACCGCCGGCCGCCACGTCACGGCCCCCGAAGGCCGGGAAATGCCGGTCGCCGCCCTCGTCTTCCCCGGCGACGACCGCCCCCGCGTCCTCACCCACCACTGGCGCCAGCTCAGCCTCACCGACCCCGACGGCGTCGTCACCGTCGAATCCCGCGGCGGATACAGCACCTCCCTGTCCACCGACAGCGTCGAACTGCCGCCCCTCGCCCACTGGTACGCCCTGCGCCCGCGCGACCCCGAGTCCTCGGCCGCGCTGCGCACCGCCGACCGCGAAACCATCGGAGCGCTCCTGAAGGCGGCCACCGCGGCCGGCCGCAACGCCGACCTGCCCGCCCTGGTCACGGCGGCCCTGCCCACCGTCACCGAGCCGAAGATGATCGGCGGCGTCGTCGAGGCCCTCACCCTCACCCTCGCCCAGCAGGACGTCCTGGACCGCGCCGCCGCCCGGCTGGCACCCGGCGCCACCGACCGCACCCGCGCCCCCGGCCCCACCGACGAGCTGTTCCACCAGGCGCTCGGCGGGCTCCTGGGATCCGGTTACCACCGCTGGAACGGCGAACAGGACCTGCTCCACCAGTACCTGCACGCCCTCGCGGCGGCCCGCGCCGACATCACCGCCCCGCCCGTACCCGACCGGGTCCACCTCGACCTGCCCGCGCCGGCCCACTCCGGCCTGCCCTGGAGCGGACTCCTCGACCAGAGCGCCGCCCTCGCCCTGCGCGCGGTCGCACCGGGCACCACCGCGCCCCAACGCGAGGCGCTGCTCGCCCTGCTCGCCGCGATCGACGGCCTGGGCCTCGCCACGACCGACGGATCCGCGGGCACCTGGCGCCGGGTCGTGGTCCACCTCGCGGCGGACCGGATCCGCGGCGCCGGCGCCGGCCCGCGACGCCACTTCCAGGACCGCACCGTCCTGCCGCTGGGCGGCGGAGCCGTCCTGGCCCTCACCGGCGCCGACCGCGCCGTCCCCGACGGCCACGAGTTCGACGCCCTCCTGCACGACCCCACCGGCCGCTTCGCCGTGCCCGCGCCCTACACGCTGCGCAGCGCGGCCCCCCTCGCCGGACGCGACCCGGACCGGGACCGCGACGCCGACTGGGCCGCCCGGCTGCGCACCGAAGCCGAAGCCCGCGGCGCGGCGCCCTGGTTCCCCGAGGCCGCCGACGCGTTCGCCCGGCTCACCGGCGTCCCGGCCGCCCTCGCCAAGCTGGTCGTCGCCGGACTGCCCCACATCGACGCCTACGAGAACAACTTCCTGCCCACCGCACTGCGCACCCTGCTCGACGTCAAGGTCGCCGAAGCCGCCGTCGCCCGCACCGAACTGCGCGGCCTCGCCCCGGAGCTGCGCCGCGCCCTGACCGGTGCGCTGCTGCCCCGCGACCCCGCCGCGCTGTGGACCACCGGCCCGGACGCGGCCGCGGCCGCCGAGGTGTGGAACCGGCGCGTGGGCCGTCGTACCCCCGTCCCCGAGCAACTCCTCGCCGACGCGGTCCGGGAGGTGCGCGCCGGATGGGCGGTGCACCACGCCCTGCCCGCGCTCCTCGACCCCGCGAGCGCGCCGGAACTCTCCACCGACGTGCCCTGGACCATCAAGGGGAACCAGCCCGAGCCCCGCGAGCCGGCCGCCCGCCCCTTCACCACGGCCGTCCTGACCGGATCCCTGGCCCTCGCCGCGTGGCTGGCCCACCGGCTCCCGGCGGGCGACCCCGTCCGGGCCGCGCTGCCGCCCGCGCTCACCGCCCTGCGCCAGCGGCTCGCCGCCCCCGAACTGCTGCTGTCCGTCGGGTACTGCGGGCGCGAGGAGTTCCGCGCCGCGGCCGGCACGCCGACCGAGACCGCCGAGGACCACGAACGCTACGGCGCGGTCCTGCTGCCCACCGTCCACACCCAGGCCGCGGCCGCGCTGCGCCCCGCCCTCCTCGACTCGGCCGGCACCGACCCCTACCTGCCGCTGCTGCGCGGCGTCCAGCAGCGGCCCACCCGGGTGGAGACCGCCCTGCGGGTGGTGCAGGGCCCGCACTTCGCCGCGCTGCTCGCCGACCCGGGCGCCCCGGCGGCGGGCTCCGTCGCGGCGGACGGCACCTGGTGGCCGCAGGACCCGAGCCGCTCGGTGCCGGACCTGGTCGCCGAGGCGGCCACCGCCCTCGGGCTGGGCGCCGACGCGAGCGCCCTCTACCTCGCACTGCTCGCCATGCCCGACCCCACCGACCGCAACACCGCCCGCTGGACCGGATGGAAGCCCGCCCGACTGAAGGCCGCCCGGGCCGAACTGGCCGCGACCGACCTCGTGGTGAGCGCCACCCGGGCCCGCGCCGGGCGCACCCTCTTCCTCCCCGGCGGCTGGACCGAGCCCGCCGCCCCGGCCCTGCCGCTGGAGGAGTGGAAGCTCCCGCTGTACGAGCCGCTCGTCGACGGGAACCCGGGCCTGGGCGCCCTGGTCCCCTCCGAACCGGCCGCCGACCTCTACCGGCGCGCCTGGCAGCGGGTGCGCGCGGGCGACGCGCCGCGCTTCGACACCCTCAAGGTCAAGCGCACCCGCCGCCGTTGACCACCGACCCCCTTCGCGAAAGAAGCACGATGACCGTCACCGCCGCCCCCGCCCCCGCCGCCGCACCCGCTGACGGAGGGGCCCGCCGGAGCCTCCCGGCCGAGGAGCGCCACGCCGCCGAACTCGCCTTCCTCGCCGCCCAGGACGCCGGCCCCCGGCCGCCCGGCTGGCTCCTGACCCCGCGCGCCGTCGTCACCTTCGTCTGCGGCAGCGACGGCGCCGCGCTCGCCCTGCCCGGGCGCCGGGCCGGCCTGCCCGCCAAGCTGGTCATCGCCCCGAAGTTCGTCGGGGAACGGGCCCTCGTCGAACGCTGCGTGGTCACCCTGGCCGGCGAGCGGGGCCTGCTCCTCACCGGCGAACCCGGAACCGCCAAGTCGATGCTCTCGGAACTGCTGGCCGCAGCGGTCAGCGGCACCAGCGCGCTCACCGTGCAGGGCACCGCGGGCACCACCGAGGACGCCTTCCGGTACGGCTGGAACTACGCCCTCCTGCTGGCCCAGGGGCCCACCCCGCAGGCCCTGGTCGACTCCCCGGTGCTCGCCGCCATGCGGACCGGACGGGTCGTCCGGGTCGAGGAGATCACCCGCTGCCTGCCCGAGGTGCAGGACGCGCTGGTCTCGTTGCTCTCCGACCGTCGCATCAGCGTGCCGGAACTCACCGCCACCGAGGACGCGCAGGTCGCCGCCGCGCCCGGCTTCACCGTCATCGCCACCGCCAACCTGCGCGACCGGGGCGTCTCGGAGATGTCCGCGGCCCTCAAGCGCCGCTTCAACTTCGAGACGGTCGAGCCGATCGCCGACGCCGACGCCGAGGCGGCCCTGATCCGCCGCCAGGCGGTGGCCGCCGTCCAGCGGGCGGGCGCGGCCTTCGAGGTCGACGACGCGGTGCTCGACGCCCTGGTCACCGTCTTCCGCGACCTGCGGTCCGGACGCTCCGCCGAGGGCTGGGACGTGGAACGCCCGGGCACGGTCATGTCCACCGCCGAAGCCGTCCAGGTGGCCGCGTCCCTCGGGGTGGCCGCCGCGTACCTGCCCGGTGGGGACGTGTTGGACCTGCTGCCGGGTCACCTCCTGGGCGTCGTCCGCAAGGACGACCCCGCCGATCACGGGCGACTGCTCGGGTACTGGGACGGCCCGGTCCGCCGCCGGGCCGAGGACGGCTCGGCGATGTGGCGCCGCCTGTGGGACCTGCGGGGTTCCCTGCGATGACGATCCCGGACCCCCGCGAGCGGGTGGCGGCGCTGGCCGCGTGCCGGGAGCCGTACCTGCTGGGCGTGCGCCACCACAGCCCCGCCCTGGCCGCCGTCGTGCCCGCCCTGCTGGACGCCTCCGGCGCGGACGTGGTGTGCGTGGAGCTGCCCGCCGACTTCCAGCCGTGGCTGGAACACCTGGCCGACCCGGAGACCGTGGCCCCCGTAGCCCTGGCCGCCGCGGCCGGTGACGGCCGCCTCTCCTTCTACCCCTTCGCGGACTTCTCCCCAGAACTGGCCGCCATCCGCTGGGCCCGAGCCCAAGCGATCGACGTCATCTGCTGCGACCTGCCCCTCAACCGGGCCCCCGACTCAGCCCCGCCGGCGTTTGAGGCGCCCCCGGAGGTCGCGAGTCCGGCCGCGCTGCCGGTGGGGGCTCCCGATGCAGCCGCGCTGCCGGTGGGGGCTCCCGATGTAGCCCCGCTGCCGGCTGGGGCCCCCGATGCAGCCTCGCCGGCGATTGAGGCGCCCCCGGAGGGGACGGCGGACGGGGCGGACGCCCACCGGTCCGGCTACGCCGACGGCCTGACGACCCCGGGCCCGGCCACCGCCACCGGCACCGGCCGCGCGGGCGACGACCTATGGGACCGCTCCGTCGAGGTCCTCGCCCCCGGCTGCACCCCCGAGGCCATCCGCCGCGCAGCCCTCGGCGTGGGCTGGGCCCTCCGGGAGGACACCCGCTCCGTCACCGCCACGGACCTGGCCCGCGAAGCCCACATGCGGCAGATGATCACGACCCTCACCGCCGGAGGCCGCCGCGTGGCCGCCGTGATCGGCGCCTTCCACGCCCCGGCCCTCCTGCCCGGCACGACCGCCCCGGCGGCCGCATCTGCCACCCCGGACCCGGCATCTGCCGCCCCCCGCACCGGTGACACCCCGCACGCCCCCCGCACCGTCGTGACCTCGCTCGTGCCGTACTCCTTCGACCTGCTCGACGCGCGCTCCGGCTACCCCGCCGGCATCCGGGACCCCCTGTGGCAGCAGGCCGTGCTGGCCGCGGCGGGCGACCCCGCCCGGCTGCGCGCGGCGGCCGCCGCCGCGGTGACCGGCGTCTGCCGCGAACTGCGCCGGGCCGGGCACACCGCCGGCACCGGTGAGGCCGCCGAAACCCTGCGCGTCGCCTGCGACCTGGCCCGACTGCGCGGGCTGCCCGCCCCCGGCCGCGGCGAGCTGCTGGAGGCCGTCACGAGCGTCCTGGGCCAGGGCGAACCCCTGGGCCGGGGCCGGGCGCTGGCCCGCGCCCTGGAGGTCGTGCTCGTCGGCACCGCCCGCGGCCGGACCGCCCCGCACACCCCCCGGTCCGGCCTCGGCCCCAGCGTCGAGGCCGAACTGGCCGCGCTGCGCCTGCCGTCCCCCGAGGACCCCGCTCCCCGCGAGGTCCGCCTCGACCCGCTGCGCTCCGCGCTCGACGCCCGCCGCGAGGTGCTGCTGCAACGGCTGCTGGTGTGCGGGGCGGCGTACGGCGAGCCGCTCACCGTCGCCGCTACCGGCGACGGTGCGGCCCTCGGCACCAAGTGGCGGCTCTCCTGGACGCCTTCGGTCCCGGCGCGCCTCGACCTCGCGGGCGTGCGCGGGGTCACGGCCGAGCAGGCCGCGGCCGGCGCCCTGCGCGACACCGCCCGCCGAGCCGTCGCCGAGGGCGGACCGACGAGCGCCCAGGTCCTCACCGGCCTGTCCGCCGCGGCCCGTTGTGACCTGCCCGCCCTCGTGGCGGCCCGACTGGAGCAGGCGGCGCAGGTCCTGCCCTCGGCCGCCACCCTCCCCGAACTCCTCGGTGCCCTGGACCTGTTGGAAGCCCTGCGGCGCGGCCACTTCCCCGGGGTCCGGCCCGACACGACCGAGCTCGCCGCCACCGTGCTGGACGCCTGCGTCCGCGCCCTGCCCGGACTCGCCGGCAGCGAGGACCCGGCCGACGCGGCCGCCCTGGTGGCCCTCGCGGACCGGGCCGCCGCCCAGCAGCTGGGACTACGGCTGGCGGGTTCCCTCGAGGCCCTGACCGGTACGGGTCGCAGCCCGGCGGCCTCCCCGCTGATGCAGGGCGCGGCCTTCGCCGTACGGGTCCTGCTCGACCTGGACCGCGCCGCCGACCTCGGCGCCCGCGCCGCCGGATGGATCGACGGCGCCACCGCCGCCGAGGGCCGCCGCACGCTGACCCGCCGGCTGGCGGGCCTTTTCACGGCCGCCGGGCCGCTCCTCGACGCCTCCCCGGAGGCGCTCTCCCCGGTCCTGGACCGCGTCGACCACCTCACCGACCAGGAGTTCCTGGACCGGCTCCCGGCCTTGCGCGGCGGGTTCGACGCCCTCGCCCCGGCGGCCCGGGACCGGCTCCTGGACACCGTCGCGGGGCGGCTCGGCGACCGGATCGACCTCTCCCTGGACGCGCCGCCCGCCCTCCTGTCGCTCTGGGCCGCGGCGGACGCCGCGGGGCTCGCGGCCCTGCGGTCCCTCCCGCTCCCCCCGGCCCCCGCGCTCCCGCCCGGGCCCGCGGCCCCGGCCCCCGAAGCGCCCGCCGCACCGCTCCCACCGGCCGGGCCCGGCGCCCCGATCACCGGGTCGCCGACCGCGGTCCCGCGGCGGATCGCCCCGGACGACCGGTGGCGGCTGCTCCTGGGGCGCCAGCGGGACCGGCTCTCCGCCGGCGCCCGCCGCTACGCGCACGCCCTGGACGAGCTGTACGGCGCCGGGCGGGGCGAGGGCGCGGGCGACCTCGACGGGGGCGGGTCCGGGTCCGGCGGCGGCCGGGAGGGCTCCTTCCCCACGGCCCGCGAGTGGGCCGAGGAACTGGACGCCCTGTTCGGGACCGACGTACGGGAAGAAGTGCTCGCCGAGGCCGCCGGAGCGGGCCGCACCGACGTACTGACCCAGCTCGACCCCGCCTCCGTACGCCCCTCCGTGGAACTGCTCACCTCGGTGCTCTCCCTCGCCGGGGGACTGCCCGAGCGGCAACTCGCCCGGCTGCGCCCCCTGGTCAAGCGACTGGTCGACGAACTGCGCCGGGAACTGGCCACCCGGCTGCGCCCCACCCTCTCGGGGCTGTCCACCCCGCGCCCCACCCGCCGTCCCGGCGGAGTGCTCGACCTGCCCCGGACCCTGCGGGCCAACCTCGCGCACACCCGCCGGACGGACGACGGCCGCGTGGTCGTCGTACCGCGGCGACCGGTGTTCAGCAGCCGGGTCAGCCGCGAGGCCGACTGGCGGCTGATCCTCGTCGTCGACGTCTCCGGCTCGATGGAGGCCTCCGTCGTGTGGTCCGCGCTGACCGCCGCGGTCCTGGCGGGGGTCCCCACCCTCTCGACCCACTTCCTGGCCTTCTCCACGGAAGTGGTCGACCTCACGGGCCGGGTCGAGGACCCCCTGTCCCTGCTGCTCGAAGTACGGGTCGGCGGCGGTACGCACATCGCGGCCGGTCTGGCGCACGCGCGGTCCCTGATCACGGTGCCGAGCCGGACGCTGGTCGTCGTGGTCAGCGACTTCGAGGAGGGCCACGCGCTCGGCGGCCTGCTGGGCGAGGTCCGCGCCCTGGCCGACTCGGGGGCCCGCCTGCTGGGCTGCGCCGCCCTGGACGACACCGGTGCGCCCCGCTACAGCGTCCCCGTCG
The DNA here is from genome assembly GCF_055565515.1 of Streptomyces sp. NPDC028419. Lineage (NCBI taxonomy): Bacteria > Bacillati > Actinomycetota > Actinomycetes > Kitasatosporales > Streptomycetaceae > Streptomyces > Streptomyces sp. NPDC028419. The sequence goes on from NZ_JBVHUE010000002.1 coordinate 28,155, forward strand.
CGCAGCAACTCGTCGCCGCCGGAATGCCGGTGGCCGCCCTCAGCCCCCTCGCCCTGGCCCGCTGGGTCGGCGACCGCCTCCGTGGAGAGCGCGCGTGATCCCTGTAACCGCACCCGCACCCGCATCCGCATCCGCTGCCGTGCTCCCCCCGGTGGCTGCGGAGCTGTTGGCCGAGGCCGTCGGCGGGCTCTCCGCGCGGCTGCGCAAGCGGCTCGACGCCACCATCGAGGCCTGCGCGGCGGGCGATCCGCCGGCCGTCGTGGCGGCCGACGGGGAGGTCACCTACCGGTTCGGCGAGGACGCCCTGGTCACCCTGAGCCCCGGCCCCGCGCAGGCGATCACCACCGCCGACCAGGCCGTATGCAGCTGCCTCCTGAGCCCCCGCTGCCTCCACCGCACCGCCGCCCTCGCGGTGTCCCCGATCGCCGAGCCACCGCAGAGCGACCCGGCGGCCGTCCCGGAGCCCGAGCCGGCATCCGACCCGGAGCGTGCCCGCGGCCCGGCGACCACCGCCCCCGCCGAGCCGGAAGCGGGGACCGGGCCCGCGACCGACGGCGCGCCGCCGATCCCGCACCCGTCCCCCGAGCAGCTGGCCGCCGCCGCGGCCCTGTGGGAGGCGGCCGCCGCCGCGCTGGCGGCGGGAGTGCCCGCGGGCGGCGCCGTCGTACAGGCCGAGCTGCTGCGGGCCGCGCACACCGCGCGCCTGGCGGGCCTGCCACACGCCGAGGCGGCCGCCCTCCGGGTGGTGCGCGGGCTGCGCGCCGCCCGCGACCGCAGCGCCGCCCAGCGGCTGACCGAGCTGACGGGGGCCTTTCGCGAGCTGTTGCACACCGCCGCGCTCCCGTCCCCCGGCGGCTCCCGGCGCGCCTACCGGTCCGGCGGCAGCCTGCGCGTGTACGGCCTCTGCCGGGAGCCGGTGCTCTCGGCCACCGGACACGCGGGCGTGGTCACGCACCTCGTCGACGCCGATGGCGACCGGTTCACCCTCGCCGACGTCCGCCCCGGCGGGATCGGGCGGGCCCGGGGCGCCGCGAGCGCCTCCGTGTCCCTCGGCGGCGCCGTCCTCGACCACGCCGGCCTGGCCCGGGGCGCACTGCACGTGGTCGGGGCGACCGTGTCCGACGACGGCCGCCTCGGGTCGGGCCGGGGCGTACGGGCGACGCCGCTGCACGGGATCGACTGGAGCGAGGGACCGGCCGCCGCGCTCTTCGCCCGCCCGGCGGCCGAGGCCGTGGCGCGGGCCCTGGCCGATCCGGCAGCCGACCCGGGCCTGCTCGGATGCGACGTGCTGGTGGTGGCCGCGGCCGGCGACCGGCTGCTGGTCCGCGAAGTGGCGTCCGACGGCGCGGTACGTCCCGGCGCACCGCTGATCGCCCTGGTCCCCGCCCACCCGCATCCGGACCTGGCGCACACCGCGAACCTCCGCCGTCTGGCGGAGCGCCCCGGGCTGGCGCTGCGCGTGCTCGGCCGCCCCGACCCGGACCGGAGCGCGACCCTGCGCCCCCTGGCCGTCGGTCCGGTGCCGGGCTCGGCGTACACCCTGCGGCTGCCGCCGCAGTGGCTGGGCCGGGCCGACCTCGGCTACGACCTGCTCCAGGGGTCCCACCTCCCGGCCGGGGCCGGCGCGCCCGAACTGGCCGACGTACGCGACCGGGAGCCGGTACCGGACGCGCTGGGCGGGTCACCGCTGTGGCGGGTGCAACGGCTGTTGGAATCCGGGGTGGCGGGGGGCCGTCGGGCGGTGGCGGAGGCGGCGCGCGGTGAGTTCGCGCCGAACGGCGGTCGGGGGCCGCTGCGCCGGGCCGGCTTCGCGGGGGCCGAGGAGTTGGCCGCCGCGCTGACCGCCGAGGCCGACCGGCGGTCCCGGGACGTCTTCGGTCGTCTCGTCGATCCCGGCGCCGACCGCTACGCGTGGGCCTGGCTGGCCGCGGCCACCCATCTGCACGCCGCGCGGCGGTCGTTGGCGGCCGCGTCCTGGTCCGCTCAGTAGGCGCCGTTCACGTTGTCGATCGAGCCGTAGCGGGCGGCGGCGTAGTTGCAGGCGGCGGTGATGTTCGCGACCGGGTCGTAGGAGTCGGTCGCGGTACCGGGCACGTGGTACGCCCGGAAGGTGGGGTCGATGACCTGGAGGAGGCCCTTCGAGGGGATGCCCGCCGCCGCGTTGGAGTCCCAGTTGTTGATGGCGAGGGGATTGCCCGAGGACTCGCGCAGGACGTTGCGGCGAATTCCGTCGTAGGTGCCCGGAATTCCGTGCTGGGCCATGATGTCCAGCGACTGCCGGATCCAGCCGTCGAGATTGTTGGCGTACAGGGTCGTGGAACGCACGGATCGGTCGGCCCGCGCGGTCGCGGCCCCCGCATCGCGCCCGGCCGCCACGGTCTTCTTCGCCGAACCCGCCGTCGTGGAAGCCGCCTTCGCCGGTCCGCCGAGCGTCAGTTCGGTTCCCGGACGGATCACGGACGGGTCGCTGCCGATCGCCGCACGGTTGTCCGCGTAGAGCTTCTTCCAGCCGCCGCTCACGGAATGCGATTGGGCGATCGTGGAAAGGGTGTCGCCCGCGACCACCGAATAGGTGGTGGACGCCGCGGCCCGCGCGGAGAGCGCGGGAGCGGTGGCGGCGACGGCGGGGGCCGCGGTCGTGGCGGCGGCCGGCTGTGCGGCATCGGCGCCGGAAGCGCTGATCAGGGGGAGGGCGAGGGCCATGCCGCCGGTGCCCGCGACGGCGAGCAGGCGGGCGAGGGGGCTGGTCTTGGGACGGCGGTGCTTGCCCGATGCGGACATGGCGAATTCCTCTCCGTCGCCTGCGAGGTGAGCTGTCGGGTTCGGACGGGAGCTGTCCGGCCGCACCGTGACGCGGCCCGCCTCCGGACATGCCGAGGCATGACGAGGACGTGCGTGTCAGCGGTGCGACTTCACCCCGAGCCGGGCCGGACGATGCGTCCGGACCAGCGGCCTACCTGGTTCCCCCGCTCCTGCCGTACGTGAGTGGGATGGGTTCCCGGGTAGCGGCAGGATTCGGCGTTCCACCCGGATTGCGGTGACCGTAGAGGAGAGAAGAGGAGGGGAACAAGGGCTTGAATTCCGCGCAGTGATCGGTATATCGGAAACGGCCGGGAAATGGATCTCGCCCGGGCGGGTCGGGGAATGCCGCAATTCATTGCGGCGCCCGGAATCCAGCCTTCCGCTCCCCCCGCGGCGGGGGCCGCGACGGCCGCTCCCACGTGACTGACGTCACCGGCGAGCGGCCCGTACGGCATTCAAGGGCAAATCGCCCATTCAAGCTTCTTGGGGATTTCTTGCCGGGACGCGCGCCCGCCTACGCGGTGCGCTCCGCCAGCTCCTCCAGCCTGCGCAGCGTCTGACGCACCGAGGCGGCGCCGGCGGGCAGCAGCGGCAGCCGCACGTCGGGGGTGGGAATGCGCCCCTGCGCGTGCAGCACCCCCTTCAGGACCACCGGATTCGGCTCGGCGAACACGGCCGCCGACAGTCGGGCCAGCGCGTGCCCCAGCGCCCGCGCGCCGGACGCGTCCCCGGACCGCCAGGCCCGCACGAGCGCGGCGAAACGTTCCGTGGCCAGATGCGCCGAGGCCAGGATCGCGCCGCCCGCCCCGAGGGCGAGCAGGGGCGAGGCGTAGGCGTCGTCGCCCGCCAGGACCGTGAACCCGTCCGGCAGTGCGCCCAGCAGCTCCACCGTGTCCTGATCGATGCCGCCCACCGCGTACTTGACTCCCGCGACCCCCGGCAGCGCCCCGAGGGCCCGCAACGCCCCGGCGTCCAGCGGCTGACCGGTCCGGTAGGGGATGTGGTAGACGACCAGCGGTACGGGAGCGACCTCCGCGAGCCGCTCGAAGTGCGCCAGCACCCCCGCCGCCGAGGGCCGCACGAAGGACGGCACGGTCACCAGCGCGGCCCCCACCTCGGGCCACCGCCGCAGTCCCGCCAGCGCGACCTCGCTCGCCCGCGTGCTGCTGCCGCCCGCCCCGACGCTCAGGAACGCCCCGCGCTCGCGGCAGACCCGTGCGCACACCTCGGTCACCGCGTCGCGCTCCGCCGCGTCGAGGGAGGCGGCCTCGCCGGTCGTGCCGAGGGCGGTGATGCCGGTGGCGCCCGCCGCGAGCACCTCGTGGGCGAGCGACTCCAGGGCGTCCAGGGCGACCGCGCCGGACGCGTCGAAGGGGGTGACGAGCGGGACGTGCAGCCCCGCCAGCCCGTGGAGGCCGGGGAGCGGGGAGGGGTCGGGGAGCGGGGAAGGAGTGGGGAGGGCGGGAAGCGTGGAGGTGTCGCTCCGGGCCGTGTCCTGTGTGGTGTTCTGCGCCATGGGTACGAGGGTGGCCCGCCTCCGAGCCCCGGGTCCAGTTCGCATTTCCGTCCTGACCCGTAAGCTGAGCCGATGCTCGACGTACGCCGCCTGCGCCTGCTGCGCGAACTCGCCCGCCGCGGCACCATCGCCGCCGTCGCCGAGGCGCTGGCCTTCAGCGCCTCCGCCGTCTCCCAACAGCTCTCCGTCCTCGAACGCGAAGCGGGCCTGCCGCTCCTGGAGCGCACCGGCCGCCGGGTCCGGCTCACCCCCGCCGGCCAGCACCTGGTCGGGCACGCGGAAGCGGTGCTGGAACGCCTGGAACAGGCCGAGGCGGACCTCGCCGAGGCCCGCGACGGGCTGGCGGGAGCCCTGCGCGTCGGCGCCTTCCCGACCGCGACCCGGGCCATCGTCCCCGCCGCCCTGGTCACCCTCGCCCGGCGCCACCCGGCCCTGGAGGCGATGGTGTCCGAAACCGACCCCGCCGCCGTCGCCCACGCCCTGCGGGCCGGTGACCTGGACGTGGCGCTGGTCCACGAGTACGACTTCGTGCCCGCGCCCGTGGAACCGGGCCTGGAGACCGAGCCGCTGTGCCGGGAGGCGATGTACCTCGCGGAGCCGACCCCGCCGCCCGGCTCCCCGGCCCCGGACCACGCCCTCGGCCGGGGCGTCGCGCTGCGCGCCCACCGCGACGCGCCCTGGATCACCGCGACCCCGGGAACCCTCTGCCACGCCATGACCGTGCGCGCCTGCCAGGCCGCCGGGTTCACCCCGCGGGAGCGCCACCGGGTGGACGAGTTCGCGACCGTGCTCGCCCTGGTCGCGGCGGGGCAGGGGGTGGCCGTCGTACCGCAGCTCGGCGTGGCCGGATCCGCCGCGCCGGCGGGGGAAGCGGGCGCGCCGAGGGTGCCCGGGGTGCGCCTCACCCGGCTGCCGATGGAGCGGCGCACGAAGATCGCCTTCCGGAGCGGGGCCGCGGCGCACCCGGCCGTGGCCGCCTTCGCCGCGGCGCTGCGCGAGGCCGTACCGCCGGAGCTCGCGCCGCCGCCGGAGCCCGCGCCGTCGCCGCGGCCGGAAACGTGACACAACTCCCGTACCGGGTCACCCGCGCACGCCCCGCCGTGTACGTTCGCGGTACGGCACGGATCACACGAGAACGGGGTACGACGTGACGCATCGCGTACGAGGGGTCATCGCACGGAGCAAGGGCGCACCGGTGGAGACGACGACGATCCTCGTGCCCGACCCGGGACCCGGCGAGGCCCTCGTCAAGGTCCAGGCCTGCGGGGTCTGCCACACCGACCTGCACTACCGCGAGGGCGGCATCAACGACGAGTTCCCCTTCCTCCTCGGCCACGAGGCGGCGGGCGTGGTCGAGGCCGTCGGCCCCGACGTCACCGGCGTCGCACCCGGCGATTTCGTCATCCTCAACTGGCGTGCCGTGTGCGGACGTTGTCGCGCCTGCAAGCGCGGGCGGCCTTGGTACTGCTTCGACACCCACAACGCGACCCAGCGCATGACCCTGGAGGACGGCACCCCGCTCTCCCCGGCCCTGGGCATCGGCGCCTTCGCCGAGAAGACCCTGGTCGCCGCCGGACAGTGCACCAAGGTCGACCCGGCCGCCTCGGCCGCCGCCGCCGGACTGCTGGGCTGCGGGGTGATGGCGGGCCTCGGCGCGGCCCTCAACACGGGCAGCGTCGGCCGCGGCGACTCGGTGGCCGTCATCGGCTGCGGGGGAGTGGGCAACGCGGCCGTCGCCGGCGCCCGGCTCGCGGGTGCGGGGCGGATCATCGCCGTGGACCTGGACGACCGCAAGCTCGAACAGGCCAAGGGGCTGGGCGCCACCCACACCGTCAACGGTCGCACCGAGGACGTGGTCGAGGCCGTCAAGGCCCTCACCGGCGGCAACGGCGCGGACGTGGTCATCGACGCCGTCGGCCGCCCGGAGACCTACCGCCAGGCCTTCTACGCCCGTGACCTGGCCGGCACCGTCGTGCTGGTCGGCGTACCCACCCCGGAGATGCAGCTCGAACTCCCGCTGCTCGACGTCTTCGGCCGCGGCGGCTCCCTCAAGTCCTCCTGGTACGGGGACTGCCTGCCCGAGCGGGACTTCCCCCTGCTGATCGACCTCTACCTACAGGGCCGTCTCGACCTCGACGCCTTCGTCTCCGAGACCATCGCGCTCGACGACGTCGAGGAGGCCTTCGCACGGATGGAGCGCGGCGAAGTGCTGCGCTCGGTCGTCCTGTTCTGAACCGCCGCGCCGGGCCGCGGACTCCCGCGGCCCGGCCCGCACCCGCCCCCGCACTACACTCGGCCCGGCCGCCGTTTCCGTCGCGGCCCGGGACGCGGCCGCGGCGCCGGTGACGGAGCGCGGGGGACCGACCAGCGCCCGCACCGACCTTGGGATCCGTTCGTGACCAACAGCCACAGCTACCGTCAGCCCGGCGTCGTCCTGACCGACCACCACTTCACGGTCCCGCTCGACCACGACCGTCCCGACGGCGAGCGGATCGAGCTGTACGCCCGGGAGGTCGTGGCCACGGGCAAGGACCCGGCCGCGCTGCCCTGGCTCCTCTACCTGGAGGGCGGCCCCGGCTTCGGCGCCCGCCGCTTCACCGGCCGCCAGGCCTGGCTGGAGCGGGCGCTCACCGAGTTCCGGGTGCTCCTCCTGGACCAGCGCGGCACCGGCCGCTCCACCCCGGCGAACCGGCAGACCCTCCCCCTGCGCGGCGGCCCCGCCGAGCAGGCCGAGTACCTCGCGCACTTCCGCTCCGACGCGATCGTCCGCGACTGCGAGGCCATCCGTGCGGAGCTGACCGGCGGTGCGCCGTGGACCGTGCTCGGCCAGAGCTTCGGCGGCTTCTGCGTCACCCACTACCTGTCCACCGCGCCCGAGGGGCTGTCCGCCGCGCTGATCACCGGCGGCCTGCCCGCCCTGGACGCGAGCGCGGACGAGGTCTACGCGGCGGCGGCCCCGCGGATCGAGCGGAAGAACGCGGCGCACTACGCCCGTTACCCGATGGACGTCGAACGCGCCCGCGCCGTCGCGGCCCACCTCGCCGAGCACCCCACCGAACTCCCCGGCGGGCACCCGCTCACCCCCGAGGCGTTCCAGTCGCTGGGCATCCTCCTCGGCACCGGCGACGGCAGCCACCAGCTGCACTACCTGCTGGAGGACGCCTTCGTCCCCACCCCCGCCGGACCCCGCCTCTGCGACGCCTTCCTGGACGGCGCGCGGTCCCTGCTGTCCTTCGCCGGCCACCCCCTGTACGCGCTCCTCCACGAGGCGATCTACGCACAGGACCCGGCGCTCCCCACCGCCTGGGCCGCGGAGCGGGTGCGCGCCGGGCAGCCGCGCTTCGACGCCGCCAAGACCCTGGCCGGGGACGAGCCGCTGCTCTTCACCGGCGAGAGCATCCACCCCTGGCACTTCACCACCGACCCGGCCCTCGTCCCGGTGCGCGCGACCGCCGAGGCCCTCGCCGCCCGCACCGGCTGGCAACCCCTCTACGACCGGGCGCGCCTCGCGGCGAACGAGGTACCGGTGGCCGCGGCCGTCTACCACGACGACCTGTACGTGGACACCGCCCACTCCCTGGACACCGCCCGCGCGATCCGGGGTTTGCGCACCTGGGTGACGGACGAGTTCGAGCACGACGGCGTCCGCGCGGGCGGCCCGCGCGTCCTGGACCGCCTCCTCACCCTGGTCCGGGACGAGGGCTGACGCCAGGTCGTTCGGCGGCGGGCGGTGCACCCCTGGGCTGCCCGCCTGCCGTGACCGTTCACTCCACCGGCGAGGTCACCGCACGCAGGCCGTAGTCCAGTTCCGCGCCGTCGACGAGGAGGGCTTCGACCGCGCCCGTCGCGGGGTCGATGTCCGCCGCCATTCCGTCCCCCTCGTACCGGGGGTAGCCCGAGGCTCCGGTCTGCCCGGTCGCCCCGACGACGGCGGAGCGCACGGCGTGCCGCGCGGCGGGGCCGGCGTCCTCGCCCTGGACGTGTTCGGGAACCAGCAGGACCTCGAAGCGCTTCGGTGCGGTCGTCATGCGCCGACGCTAACAGCAGGGCTCCGGGCCCCCACGGAGCCACGTCCGGGCCCTGAGGAGGACGTGGCGCCGGTGCCCGACGGCGAGTAGCCTCCAGTCGATCATCACACTGCCTGGGGGGCATTCCTTGAGCTTGGCCACCGTCCTACTGACCATCGGTCCCGTCGCCCTCGTGGCCGGCGCCACCGTCGCGCTGAACATCCGGGGGAGCGCGGAGGGGCTGGAGCGCTGGGCCACCGGCAACCAGCAGCGCGCGATGCACGCCCGGGGAGACCTCGGGCCGCCCGAGCGGGTCCCGTCAGCGCAGTTCTACCGCTACCTCGCCGCCCTCATCACCTTCGGAGGGCTCGTGTTCACCCTCGGCGGTCTCCTGGAACTCGCCTGACGGCCGTTCCACCGCCCCGCCGGCCCGGTCGGACCCGCCGGCGGTCGGTTCGACGAAGGCACGGGTCAGGTGGGCCGTGGCCAGCAGGGCCCCGCGCGCCGCGGCCCGTGCCAGCAGGTCCACGCGGGAGGCCCGGGCGGCGGCCGGGTCCCGTTCGTGGGCGTACGCCACCGCGGGATCGGCCAGTTGGACGGCGTGCACCCACACGTCCCCGGTGACGACCACGTCCCGCCCCCGTCCCCGCCCACCGGCCGCTGTCACCAGCACCGACTGGTGGCCCGGCGTGTGCCCGGGGGTGGGCAACAGCGTCATCCCGTCGCCCAGCCGGTGGCGCCCCTCCACCTCGTGCAGCTGTCCGGTGGCCCGCAGCGGATCCACGGCCCAGCGCCGCACGGGATCCGCCGGGTCCAGGGCGGCGACCTCGGCGCGCTGGACGACGTACCGCGCGGCCGGGAAGAGGGGCTCGCCCGCGGCGTCGACCGACCAGCCCGCGTGGTCCTCGTGCAGGTGCGTCAGCACCACCGTGTCCACATCGGCGGGGGCGATCCCGGCCCGGGCCAGTGCCTCGGGCAGCCGACCCGGTACGGGCGCCCAGCCCGCGGCCGGTCCGTCGGCCGGACCGACCCCCGCGTCCACCAGTACCCAGCGACCACCGGGCCGGGAGATCGCGAAGCACCGGAAGTCCAGCCGCCAGGTGCCACCGGGTCCCACCGCCCCCGGGTCGATCCGGGCCGCGCGCGCCCAGTCCGCGGCGCGGGCGTCCGGGAACGCCACCCGCGCCGGTTCGAAGAAGGTCCCGGTGGCGTCCAGCAGGGCCGTCACCCGTCCGTAGCGCTCGGGCGTCGCCGCTCCCGCGGCCGCCGCAGCCGTCGCCGATCCTTCGTGATGGCCCATGCCGCCCCCGTTCCACCGTGGTTGACGGGTCCTCGGGCAACCCGTCGCCTATCGTGCGCATCATGACCGACGACGTGATCCGTGAACCGAATCAGCTCGACCCCATGCCCACCGACTGGCAGCGCGCCCTGGCCGTGGTGGCCCACCCCGACGACCTGGAGTACGGCGCCGCGGCCGCGGTGGCGGCCTGGACCGATGCCGGCCGTGAGGTCGTCTACCTGCTCGCCACGCGCGGCGAGGCCGGCATCGACGGCATCGCGCCCGAGGAGTGCGCCCCGCTGCGCGAGGCCGAGCAGCGCGCCAGTGCGGCCGTCGTCGGCGTGCACGCGGTGGAGTTCCTGGACCACCGCGACGGCGTGGTCGAGTACGGCCTCGGCCTGCGCCGCGACATCGCGGCCGCGATCCGCCGCCACCGCCCCGAGCTCGTCGTCACGCTGAACCACCGGGACACCTGGGGCGGGGAGGGCGGCGGCGGTTACTGGAACACCCCCGACCACCGGGCGGTCGGCCGGGCCACGCTGGACGCGGCCGCTGACGCGGGCAACCGCTGGATCTTCCCCGAACTCATCACCGAGGAGGAGCTGGAGCCCTGGAACGGGGTGCGCTGGGTGGCGGTGGCCGGCACCAGCACGCCGACGCACGCGCAGGACGCGGGCCCCGGGTTCGAGCGGTCGGTCGCGTCCCTGTTGGAACACCGCGCCTACATCGAGGGATTGACGGACGAGGACCCCGAGAGCTACGCGCGCGGCTTCCTGACGACGAACGTGGAGCGGGCGGCGCCCCGGTTCGGCGGCCGCCCCGCGGTCGCCTTCGAGGTCTTCCCGCGCTGACCCTTCCAACGGGTCGGCCCGCGCCCTATTCTGACGCATCGTCAGATGTGAGGGAGCCGGGCGTGATCGACACTCTGTCCACGGAGATCGGGAAGGGTGAGGAGCGCATCGGGCTGGAGGTCGCCGACGGCCTCGCGGTCCTCACCCTGTGCCGCCCGGAGAAGCTGAACGGCTGGAGCTGGGAGTCGACGCGGCAGCTCGGCCTGCTCGCGGACCGGATCCGCTTCGACGGCTCCGTCCGGGCCGTCCTGCTGCGGGCCGAGGGGCGGGCCTTCTGCGCGGGCATCGACGTCACCGCCCCCGGCGGAGCGATCACCGGCGCCTCGGCCGCGGAGCGGACCCGCAACTACTACGAGGGCATCCGTTGGGTGCACGAGCGCTTCGCCGTCCTCGCCCGCCTCCCGCAGCCGGTGGTCGCCGCCGTCCAGGGCTACTGCCTCGGCTTCGGCTTCGAGCTGGCGCTGATGGCGGACATCCGGATCGCGGCGGACGACGCCGTCTTCGCACTGCCGGAAGCCGGGCTGGGCGTGGCCGTGGACGCGGGCGGCGACCTGCGGATCGCCCGCGAGGCCGGCGCGGGGTGGGCGAAGCTGCTGGCGCTGACCGGCCGCCGGATCGACGCGGCCACGGCCGAGCGGTTGCACCTCGTACAACTGGTGACCACGCGCGAGGAACTGGACGCGCGGGCGCGGGCGGTGGCGACGGAGATCGCGGCGAACGCTCCGCTCGCGGTCCAGGGCATCAAGCGGGCGATCGACGCCTACGCCGACGCGGCCCTGCCGGGCGCCCTGGACCGGGTCGCGATGACGGCGGCCCTGACGCTGACCTCCGAGGACAGCCGCGAGGGCTACGCGGCCAAGGCGGCCCGCCGCCCCCCGCACTTCGAGGGGCGGTAGCCTCCGGGCCGCTCACCCCTCGAAGGGCCCGCGCCCCAACTGGGCGCGGAGCGGGACCACCTCCGGGTTGACCAGGGAGCGGCGCTGCCAGTTCGCGCCGTCCACCACCAAGGTGTGCCCGGTGACGAAGCGGGCGTAGGGCGAGGCCAGGAAGGTGGCGGCCCAGCCCAGTTCGCGGGGGCGGCCGACCCGCAGCGCGGGCTGGCGGCCGTCCTCGGCGTCGGGGCCGGCGCGGTCGAGGCCGCCCCGGATGTCCGCGCTCATGTCGCCGTGCGGGAAGAGGCCCGGGACCAGGCCGTTGATCTGGATGCCGTACGGGCCCCACTCGACGGCGAGGGTCTCCACCAGGTTCTTCACCCCCGCCTTGGCGGCCGCGCTGTGCGCGAAGCCCGGACCGCCCGTCCAGGCGTAGGAGGCGCCGATGTTCACGATCGACCCCGGCGTGCCGGCGGCGAGGTGGCGGCGGCCGAACTCGCGGGTCATGAACCAGGTCCCGGTCAGGGTGATGTCGACGACCGCCCGCCAGGCGTTGGGGGAGAGGTCCTCGGCCGGGCAGGGGAAATTGGCGGCCGCGTTGTTGACGAGCACGTCCGGCAGCCCGAGCGCGGCCGCGGCGGCGTCGAAGACCTCCGCGATCCGCTCCGGGTCCCGGATGTCGCACACGGCCGCCGTCACCCGCCCCGCGCCGGGGACCGCGGCCAGCTCCTCGCGCGCCGCCTGCAACCGCTCGGCCCGGCGGCCCGCGATCACCAGGTCGGCGCCGAGCCGGGCGAACTCGATCGCGATGGCCTTGCCCAGCCCGGACCCGCCGCCGGTGACCAGGACCACCTGGCCCGCGAAGGTACCGGGCGGGAGGGCGCTGGCGCCGGGCGGCGGCGGCCCGGGGAGACCGCCGGGGACGGGCGGGGAAACCGGTGCGGGCGGGGCGTGCTCGGGGGACTCCATGGATTCCATGGGGGCATCGATAGCGTGCCCGGCCCGAGATCGCCATGCGCACGGGCAGGCATGCGCGGCGGGGACGTTTCCGGGGCGCGGGACGGGGGGAGGCGGCCACTGCGTGCATCCGCCGGCCGGGCGGCGAGCGGCTCCGCCCGTTTGGTTCGGTCCGGACGAACTGGTTCCCAACGCGACAAGCGACCGCTTAGTATGCCCGCGGAGCGTGGTTCATCGACGGCGGCTGGAGGCCCCGGATGCAGGCATGGCGAGTACATACCCCGGGTGAGCCCCGTGAGGCCATGCGCCTCGAAGAGATTCCCGAACCGGTACCCGGTGAGGGCGAGGTGAAGCTCAAGGTGCTCGCGGCCAACGTCAACTTCCCCGACGCGCTGCTCTGCCGCGGCCAGTACCAGATCAGGCCGCCGCTCCCCTTCACCCCGGGCGTCGAGATCTGCGGCGAGACCGAGGACGGCCGCCGGGTGATCGCCAACCCGAGCCTGCCGCACGGCGGTTTCGCCGAGTACGTCACGGCGAACGAGCGCGCCCTGCTCCCCGCGCCCGAGAGCCTGGACGACGCCGAGGCGGCGGCCCTGCACATCGGCTACCAGACCGGCTGGTTCGGCCTCCACCGCAGGGCCGGGCTCCGGGCCGGCGAAACGCTCCTCGTGCACGCCGCCGCGGGGGGCGTCGGCAGCGCCGCCGTCCAGCTCGGCAAGGCCGCCGGGGCCACCGTCATCGGGGTCGTCGGAGGCAAGGCCAAGGCGGCCGCCGCCGAGGAGCTGGGCTGCGACCTGGTCATCGACCGGCACACCGAGGACCTGGTCGCGCGGGTCAAGGAGTTCACCGGCGGCCGCGGCGCCGACGTGGTCTACGACCCGGTCGGCGGCGACGCCCACACCGCCTCCGCCAAGTGCGTCGCCTTCGAGGGCCGGATCCTGGTCGTCGGCTTCGCCAGCGGCACCATCCCCACCCCGGCCCTGAACCACGCCCTGGTCAAGAACTACGCGATCGTCGGCCTCCACTGGGGCCTGTACGCCAGCAAGGAACCGGCGGCCGTCCTCGCCTGCCACACCGAACTCACCCGGCTCGCGGCCGAGGGGGCCATCAAGCCGCTCGTCAGCGAGCGGGTCCCGCTCGCCGGGGCGGCCGAGGCCGTCCAGCGCCTCGCCGACGGGGTCACCACCGGCCGCCTGGTCGTCGTACCGGCCCTGGACGGAGGCGCCCGGTGACCACCGCCGAGGAACTGGTCGAGCGCACCCGCGCGCTGCTCGCGGCCCACCCGCCCGCCGACACCTCCCGCACCGGCTTCCTGCGCGCCCGCTTCGACGCCGGACTCGCCTGGGTGCACTACCCCGAGGGCCTCGGCGGCCTCGGCGTCCCGCGCGCCCTCCAGGTGACCGTGGACGCCGAACTGGAGGCCGCCGGAGCGCCCGACAACGACCCGCGGCGGATCGGCATCGGGCTCGGCATGGCCGCGCCCACGATCCTCGCCTACGGCACCGAGAAGCAGAAGCGCCGCTTCCTGCGCCCCCTGTGGGTGGGGGAGGAGGTCTGGTGCCAGCTGTTCAGCGAACCCGGCGCCGGATCGGACCTCGCCGCGCTCGGCACCCGCGCCGTGCGCGACGGCGACCACTGGGTCGTGGACGGCCAGAAGGTGTGGACCTCCAGCGCGCACACCGCCCGCTGGGCCATCCTGATCGCGCGCACCGACCCGGCCGTGCCCAAGCACCGCGGCATCACCTACTTCCTCTGCGACATGACCGCCCCCGGCGTCGAGGTGCGGCCGCTGCGCCAGATCACCGGCGAGGCCGAGTTCAACGAGGTATTCCTCACCGGAGTGCGGATCCCCGACGCCCACCGGCTCGGCGCCGTCGGCCAGGGCTGGGAGGTCGCCCGCACCACCCTCATGAACGAACGCGTCTCCATCGGCGGCATGCGGATCCCGCGCGAGGGCGGCATGATCGCTCCGGCCGCGGCCGCCTGGCGCGAGCGCCCCGAGCTGCGCACCCACGCCCTGCACCAGCGGCTGCTCGAACTGTGGGTCGAGGCCGAAGTGGCCCGGCTCACCGGCGAACGGCTGCGCCAGCAGCTCGCCGCGGGAGTACCCGGCCCGGAGGGCTCCGGCATGAAGCTCGCCTTCGCCCGCCTCAACCAGGAGATCAGCGGCCTGGAGGTGGAACTCCTGGGCGAAGAGGGCCTGTTGTACGAGGACTGGACCATGCGCCGGCCCGAGCTCGTCGACTTCACCGGCCGCGACGCCGGATACCGCTACCTGCGCGCCAAGGGCAACAGCATCGAGGGCGGGACCAGCGAGGTCCTCCTCAACATCGTCGCCGAACGCGTCCTGGGCCTGCCCGCCGAGCCGCGCGACGACAAGGACCTCGCCTGGAAGGACCTGGCCCGATGACCTCTTCCCTCGACCTGCTCTACTCCGAGACCGAGGAGGAACTGCGCGCGGCGGTACGGGCGTTGCTCGCCGACCGCTGCGCCCCCGCGGCCCTCCTCGGGCGCATCGAGAGCGGCGACCCCTACGACCCGGCGCTCTGGAGCACCCTCGCCTCGGGCATCGGCGCGGCCGGTCTCCTGGTGCCGGAGAAGCTCGGCGGGCAGGGCGCGGGACACCGCGAGGTGGCCGTCGTCCTGGAGGAACTGGGTCGGGCCGTCGCCCCGGTCCCGTTCCTCACCAGCTCCGTCCTGGCCACCGCGATCCTGCTCGACTGCGACTGCCAGCACCCGGCCGTCGCCGGGCTGCTCGCCGAGCTGGCCGCCGGGACGCGCGTGTGCGTCCCGGTCCTGCCGCTCACCCTCGGCCCCGGCGCGCAGCCCGCCGTCCTGGTGCGGGACGCCGGTGACGGCACACTGACCGGTACCGTCACCGCCGTCGCGGACGCGGCCGCCGCCGACGTGCTGCTCGTGCTCGCCGAGAGCGGGCTCTACGCCGTCCCGGCCGCGGCGGCCCGGATCGAGGCCCAGGTCCCGCTGGACCTGACCCGGCCGCTGGCGTCCGTCACCCTGGAGGGGGCCCGCGGCACCCGGCTCGCGGACCCGGCCACCGCCCGCGCCGCGCTCGCCGGGGCGTTGCTCTCCGGCGCGGGGCTGCTGGCCTCGGAACAGCTCGGGCTGGCGCAGTGGTGCCTGGAGGAGACGGTGGCCCACGTCCGCACCCGGCACCAGTTCAACCGGCCCATCGGCTCCTTCCAGGCCCTCAAGCACCGGCTCGCGGCGCTCTGGCTCGACATCGCCTCGGCCCGCGCGGCGGCCCGGGCCGCCGCCGACGCCCTGGCCACCTCGGCCCCGGACGCGCCCCTGGCCGTGGCCGTCGCGCAGGCCTATTGCTCGGGGGTCGCCGTCCGCGCCGCCGAGGAGTGCGTCCAGCTGCACGGCGGCATCGGCATGACCTGGGAACACCCCGCCCACCTCTACCTCAAGCGGGCCAAGGCCGACTCCCTCGCCCTGGGCACGGCGGGCCACCACCGCGCCCTGGTCGCCGACTTCGCCGAACTCCCGGCGCCGTAGCCACCGCGCTGCGCGGTGAACTCCGTGGCGTAGCGGCTCATCGTCCGGATGGTGCCCGCCGGGGTCGGTTCCCGGCCCGCGGCGTGCGGGGCGAGCGTGGTCTCGCCGATCCCGGGCCGGTGGCCGGTGGTGCGGTCGTCCTCCCGGATGCGCGGGCGGGTGGTGCCCAGGAGGATCGTCTCGCCGTCCGTCCAGGACCGATCGGGTGCGCCCGATACCGCCGGCGCGTCACCTCAGGTCAGCCTCGGTAGGTGGCCGCCCCGATCCGGACGAACGACCGGACTATCGGGTCCGGGTCGGCCCCGGTCCAGGCGACCACCACGCGGCTCGGCGCCATGTCGGGCAGCGGGACGACGACCAGCCCCTCGGGCAGGGGGTGGCCGAGCGGCATCACCCCGACCGTGCCGTTCCAGAGCACGGCCTGCAGGCACTCCTGGACGCCGCGCACCACCGGCCCCTCGCGGGGCTCGCCGCCGTGCCAGTACGCCTGCCAGAGCGGGTCGGTGCCGGCCGGGAAGCGGAACCAGCGCCGGTCGGCGAGGTCGGCCGGATCGAGGCGGTCCCGGCCGGCGAGCGGATCGTCCGCGCGCAGCACCACGCCCACCGGGTCGGCGCGCAGGACGTGCACGGACAGGCCGCTCCCGTCGAACGGCCCCCGGGTCAGGGCGACGTCGACCAGTCCGGCGCGCAGTCCGCAGGTCGGATCCGTCAGGTCGCTCTCACGGATGCGGACGTCGGCGCCGGGGTGGCGCCGGCGGAACGCGGCGGCCAGCCGCGTCGCGCCCGGGTCGGTGCCGCCGCCCAGGACGCCGAGGGTGAGGGTGGCGGCGCCGGCCGCCGCGGCCACGCGCAGGCGTGCCAGGTCCGCCCGGGCCAGCAGGGCGCGCGCCTCGTCCAGCAGCGCCGCCCCGGCCGCGGTGAGCGTGACCCCGGTGGCCGACCGGTGGAACAGAGCCGCGCCGACGTCGCCCTCCAGCTGCTTGACCGCCCGGCTCAGCGGCGGCTGGCTCATGTGGAGCCGCGCGGCGGCGCGGCCGAAGTGGAGTTCTTCGGCGACGGCCACGAAGTAGCGCAGCGTGCGTAGCTCCATGGGGCGACGATACCGGCGCGCGATGGCGGCCCCGCACAGCGCTTCCAGGCCGGAGCGGGCCCCGAACTCGGCCGGATCCGGCGCCCGCACGCCTGTCGCGGCCCCGGCGGTCGGAGTTACCGTTGCGGCACCGCGGGGGCGGTCGAGGGGGGAGCGCCATGTTGGACGAGGCGATGGTCGCGTTGGCGGCTTCGGTGGGATCGGGCGTCGTACAGGCAGCGGGAACGGACGCCTGGACGGCGCTGCGCGACCGGTTGGCCCGGGTGCTCGGCCGGAGGAACGCGCACCACGAGGGAGTCCAGTTGGAGCACCTGGACCGGACCGCGGCCGAGCTGGCAGCGGTCGGGGACGGTGGGCCGCGGGACGGCGGGAGCGCGGAACGGGCCCGGCTCGGCACGGTCTGGCGGACCCGGGTCGAGGTGCTGTTGGAGCAGTTGGACCCGGCCGAGCGGGCCGTGGTCGCGGCGGAACTGCGGACGCTGCTCGGCGAGGTGGCGCCGGCGGCGCCCGCGCCCGGAGCGGGCGTCGCGCACAACGTGTTCCACGGCCCGGCGGCGATCGTGTCGGGGGACGGGAACGTCCAGGTGAACCGGTTCGACGCGCGCCCGTGAGCGGGAAGGGAAGCGGCGGGGGCGACGACGGCCCCCGGGCGGACACCCGCGCCGGGGACGCCTTCCACGGCCCGACCGGGGTGCAGCACGGCAGCGGGAACCTGCAGGTCAACCTGCACGAGCACCGTACGGGCATCATCCTCACGGCCTGTGCGGTCGCGCTGGTGTGTGCGGTCGCCGTGATCGCCGTCCGGCTGGGCGGGGACGCGGGCGGCGGCGCCGCCGCCCCACTCACCGCGACCCCGGGCGCGACCCCGGGCGCGGACAAGGGCGCGGCGGGCACCGATCAGTCGGTGCTCGTCGGGCGGCTGGTGAACGACGGCAGCGGGCTGTGCCTGCGGGCGGCGGGCGCCGGGGAGGACCTCGTACCGGTGCAGGACTCCTGTACCGGGGCCGCCGCCGGGACCTGGACCCTGCGCGCGCGGGACGGCGACCCGACCCGCACCCTGCGCGACGGGCTCGGCGGCCGGTGCCTGACGGTGACGGGCTCCGAGAACTCCGCCCCCGCCGTCCAGCGCACCTGTGCCACCGGACAGGGCGGTCAGAACGGGCAGCTGTGGCAGCTGCTGTGGGGGAGCGGCGACCGCGCGGGCCACTTCGTGCTGCGCGCGGACGGCAACTCCAAGTGCCTGATGGTGCAGGGCCCCGGGGCGGGCCGACCCGCGGCGCAGACGTCCTGCGGCGAGCAGTACGCCGACCAGTGGTGGCACCTCGTGCCGTGAGCGGGCCGACGGGTCGGGCGGTCAGCGGCGGGTGAAGGAGGTGGCTGTCACGCCGTTGTCGAAGGACGTGCGGTCCGTCACGGCGAAGACGGTGGGGTCGAACGTCCCGTTGAACACCGGGATCCCGGATCCGGCGACCACCGGGTAGCTCTTGATGATCAGTTCGTCGATCTCGGGCAGCAGCTGACCCGCGAGGATCCCGCCGCCGCAGAGCCAGATGTCCCGACCCTCCTCCCGCTTGAGGCGGCGGACCAGGCCGAGCGGGTCCTCGGCGACCACGGTGACGGCCGGGTCGGTGTCGGGCGCGAGGGTGCTGGAGACGACGTACTGCTTCAGGTGGGCGTAGGGGCTGGTGAAGCCCGCGTCCAGACCGGGGCGGTAGCTGCCGAGGCCCATCAGTACGGTGTCGAACCGCTGAGCGGGGGTGTCCGCCAGACCGTTGGCCGCGCGCATGAAGGTGGGGATCGTATCGGGGTAGTGGGCGACGCCCCACTCGGTGTAGGCGGCGGCCTGCTGCTCGTCGCCGAAGGGGAAGAAGTCGAATTCGCCGCCGGGGCCTGCCATGTAACCGTCGAGGGTGACTCCGACGTAGTACACGAGCTTGCGCATGCAGTGGACCTCATTCGTAGTACTCTGCTTGTAGTGGTGTGAATGTAGTACTATGGCTGGAGTGGTGTCAATGGCCCGCAGGAACGACGAACGACGAGCGGCGCTCGTCGACGCCGCCATCGAGGTGCTCGCCGCCGAGGGCGCGCGGGGGCTGACCTTCCGCGCGGTGGACACCGCCGCCGGCGTCCCGGGCGGCACGGCCTCCAACTACTTCGCCAACCGCGACGACCTCCTCACCCAGGCGGGCGCCCGGGTCTACGAGCGCCTCCAGCCCGATGAGGCGGCCGTCGCCCGGCTGCGGGCGGGCACGACGGACCGGGAGGCCTACGCGGCGCTCATGCGCGAGCTGATCGGCCGGATCAGCGCCTTCCGCGCCGGCTACCTGGCCCTGCTCGAACTGCGCCTCGAAGCGACCCGCCGACCCGAGCTGCGCGCCGTGCTGACCGACCGGGTCCGCGCCGACGTCGACGCCAACGTGGCCTACCACCGGGAAACCGGCCTGACCGGGGACGCGACCGCCGTCAAGCTGCTCTACCTGGCGTTCAACTGGCTCATCGTCGAGCAGCTCACCCTGCCGGGGGTCTTCTCCGAGGCCGAGCGGGAACGGCTCATCGACGCGGCGATCGAGCGCATCGTGCCGCGGTGAAGGCGGTGGAGGCGCCGAGGACAGGGGCGGAAAAGTTTTTCTCCCGGTGATGTCGAGAACGCCCCACCGGCTCCGTCCCCGTGGTGAAGGCGGCCACAATGGGTCGCACCAGCACCGAGGAGGCACCCCATGGCCAAGTACCTGCTGCTCAAGCACTACCGCGGCGCTCCGGAAGCGGTCAATCACGTCCCCATGGACCGGTGGACCCCGCAGGAGATCACGGACCACGTGCAGTACATGCGGGACTTCGCGGACCGGCTGGAGAAGACCGGGGAGTTCGTCGACGGCCAGGCCCTCGCCCCCGAGGGGACCTTCGTCCGGTACGACGGCGAGGGGCGCCCGCCGATCACCGACGGCCCGTTCGCCGAGACCAAGGACCTCATCGCCGGCTGGATGGTGATCGACGTCGACAGCTACGACCGCGCCGTCGAGCTGGCCGGCGAGCTCTCGGCCGCCCCCGGGGCGGGCGGCAAGCCGATCCACGAATGGCTGGAGCTGCGCCCCTTCCTGTCCACGCCGCCCACCATCACGGAGTGACCCCGCGATGAGCACTCCGATCGACGGGGCCCTGATGCGGAGCCTCACCCCGGGCGTGCTCGGGATCCTCGTCCGCCGCGGAGCCGATTTCGCGGCGGCCGAGGACGCCGTCCAGGACGCGCTCGTCGAGGCGGTCCGGGTCTGGCCGGCCGAGCCGCCGCGGGACCCCAAGGGCTGGCTGGTCACCGTGGCCTGGCGCCGGTTCCTCGACGCGACCCGGGCGGAAACCGCCCGCCGCCGCCGCGAGGACCTCGTGGAGGAGGAGCCGGCGCCCGGTCCCGCGCCCGCGCGGGACGACACGCTCCAGCTCTACTTCCTGTGCGCCCACCCCTCGCTGACGCCGTCGTCCGCGGTCGCGCTCACCCTGCGCGCCGTGGGCGGGCTGACCACGCGCCAGATCGCCGAGGCCTACCTGGTGCCCGAGGCGACCATGGCCCAGCGCATCAGCCGGGCCAAGCGGACCGTCTCCGGCGTGCGGTTCGACCGGCCCGGCGACGTGGCCACCGTGTTGCGCGTCCTCTACCTCGTCTTCAACGAGGGTTACTCCGGCGACGTCGACCTCGCCGCCGAGGCCGTCCGGCTCACCCGGCAGCTCGCGGAGGCGATCGACCACCCCGAGGTGGCGGGACTGCTCGCCCTCATGCTGCTGCACCACGCCCGGCGCGCCAGCCGCACCGCGCCCGACGGCGCCCTGGTGCCGCTGGCGGAGCAGGACCGGACCCGGTGGGACACCGGGGCCATCGCCGAGGGCGTCGCGATCCTGCAGGCGGCCCTCGCCCGCGACCGGCTGGGCGAGTTCCAGGCCCAGGCCGCCATCGCGGCGCTGCACGCCGACGCACCCACGGCCGGCGAGACCGACTGGGTGCAGATCGTCGAGTGGTACGACGAGCTCGTGCGCCTGACCGACAGCCCGGTCGTCCGCCTCAACCGCGTGGTGGCCGTCGGCGAGGCCGACGGACCGCGCGCCGGACTCGCGGCGCTGGCGGCACTGGACGCCGCCGCGTCGGGCTCCGCGACGAAGGGGGCCGCGGTACCCCGCAGGGCCGCGGTGGCGGCGTACCTCCACGAGCGCGACGGCGACCTGGCGGCGGCGGCCCGGCTGTACGCGCAGGCGGCGCGCTCGGCGCCCAACCTCGCCGAGCGCGACCACCTGACCCGCCAGGCGGCTCGGCTCAACACCCTTCTGCGGGGCTGACGTCGCGGCGCCGCAACCGGGACGGTCTGATGGGGCGTCATGCGGGCGACGGGGCAACGCGCCCCGAGTCTGGAGAGGACGACATGGCGGTCGGTTCACGCGCCGGATCGATGGTGTGGGGCGGGATATCGGCGCTCGTGATCGGCGGGCTGCTGCCCGCGACGGCGATGGCGGCTCCCGCGCCCGACGCGGGGGCGCCGCGCTGGAGTGCTGCCGAACTCCCCGGCGGCGACGCCGTGGTGAGCGCTTCGGTCAAGCCCGACGCGCACACCACCTGGGCGGCGGGTTTCCGGGTGAACGAGGACGGGGGCGGGGTCTCGTTCCAGCCCGTCCTGTACGCGCACGACGACCGGCGCGGCGGTGCCTGGACGCAAAGGCCGACCGCGCCCGGGGCGAGCGGCCGGGTCAACGCCATCGCGGCGACCTCGGACCGGGACGCCTGGCTGGTCGGTGACGCCGACGGCGAGGGCCGGCCCGCGATGACGCAGCACTGGGACGGGCGTGCGTGGCGGGAGAAGCCGGCGGCGATGCCGGACAACTCGCTCGGCGGCGGCCTGTTGGGCGTCGCCGCGGTGGCGCCGAACGACGTGTGGGCGGCGGGCTGGACCCAGGCCCTCGACGAGCGGATACCCGACCCGGACGGCTCGACGCAGATCATCGACCACATGGAAGGGCTGGTCCAGCACTGGGACGGGCGCGCGTGGAAGCGCGCGGAGCTGCCCAAGGGGTACGCGAATTGGGGGCTGAACGCGATCTCGGCGTCCGGCCCGAACGACGTCTGGGCGGTCGGCAGCGGATACGGCGACGACGACCGGCCGGTCGTCCTGCACTACGACGGCCGCTCCTGGAAGCAGTTGCCGACGCCCCCCTACGGCGGTCTGTACGGCGAGTTCAACAGCGTCGTCGCCAACGGGCCGGGCGACGTGTGGGCGGTGGGCCGCACGATCCTCGACGAGAACGACCGTGGGCACGCGCTGATCATGCACTGGAACGGACGGACCTGGACGCGTGTGGTCGGGCCCGCCGAGGCGGGGTCCCTGACGGGCGTGGCCGCCGCGCCGGGCGGCGTCGTCGCCGTCGGACGGCGGCTCGGCGCCGAGGGGGGATTCGCCCTGCGGGTCTCCGGCTCGCGCGTGACCTCGCTCGGCTTCCCGGCGAGCACGGCGGAGCGGTCGTACGCGCCCTGGACGGTCTCGGCGGCCGGGCGCGAGGTGACGGTCAGCGGTTCCGCCCGCGGCGCCGGGGGGTCGGGTCCGCTGCCCCTGTTGTTGACCACCCGCCTCTGACGCGCGGGCGCCGCGCCGCGCCGACCGCGCGGCGCGGCACGACGCCGATCGCCGGTCGCCGCCCCGCTCAGGCGGCGACCAGCCCGGCCAGCGTGCGGTCCAGCCAGTCGTAGATCCGGGCGAAGGCCAGTCGCTGCGCGCCCGCCTGGCAGTGTGCGTCGGCGCCCTCCTCCGCGGTGAAGGTCAGGAGGGTCTTCTCGCAGGTCAGGTGGTCGTACAGGGCCTCCGGCTGCCCCTTGAAGAAACCGTCGTCCTCGGCGCTGCACACCAGTACCGGGCAGGTGATCCGCTCCGCGATGCCGTCTCGCAGGTGGTAGTCGAGGTAGGCGGCGCAGAACGCGCGCGGGGTGGCCGCGCCCAGCGCGAACATGCCTTGTTCCACGCCCCACTTGACGAGGGGGGAGGCGGCCATGGCGGCCTCCAGCGCCGCGTCGATCTCGGGTGCGTACGGGGCCCGCAGGCGTTCCTCGGCCTCCTTGCGGGGCAGCGGGATGGAGGCGGTGCTGATGTCGCCGAGGTCGTAGACGCCGTCGAGTGCGACGACGGCCGCGATCCGGTGGTCGAAGGCGGCGGCGCGGGGCGCGAGGTAGCCGCCCATGCTGACGCCGAGCACGGCGACGCGCCGCGGGTCCACCCCGGGGAGCGTCAGGACGTGGTCGAGCACCGGCGTGACGACGTTCTCCCAGTCCGGCCTGAAGGTGAGCCCTTGGCGGTGCCGGGTGCCGGGCTGCCCGGGGCCGTCGAAGACGACGACGGCGTAGCCGCGCTCCACGGCGGCGGCCGCGCCGTAGAAATGCATCTCCTCGGCGGTGCCGTCGAAGCCGTTGAACATGATCAGGGTGGGCAGCGCGCCGCCCGATCCGTCGGCGCCCGCGGGTCGGTAGAGGTACCCCGGCAGGGTCGTGCCCTCGTACGGGATCTCGATCGGTTCGACGGACGCGGTGAACAGCTCGGCGGCCCGGCGGAAGCACCGGACGGAGGCGTCGTAGGCGTGGCGTATGCGCGGGTCGGCGCCGTTGCCGTGCAGGAAGAACTCCGCACTGCGGTAGTAGTTCGAGGCGCGCAGGAACGCGTCGCGCGCGCTGACCGCGTGACCGCCTTCCAGACAGGCGCGGGCTTCGCCGTCGACGCGTTCGGCGGTGGCCAGCCACTGGTCGTGCCAGCTGTCGTAGTCGCCGGCGGTGATGCGCCCGGCGGTCCCGGCGACCTCGCCGAAGTCGGCTCCGCCGTAGGCGATGTGCCCGAACATCCGCAGGGTCTCGAACCAGAACGTCGGGTGCTCGGGGAAGAAGAGCGGCTTCACGGGGGACTCCTAACGCAGTGGATTACTGCTTTTAGAGAACCGTAGGGCCATCCGTCCCGCAAACGCAACACCTGACTGCGTTAAGGGTTAGGATGGTCGACGTGAACGAGATCGACGCGCCGACCGACCGCGCCCCCGAGCCGGCGTCCCCGGACCGCCCCGCCGCGCGCCGCCCGGGCGGCCGCAGCGCCCGCGTCCGCGCCGCCGTCCACCAGGCCGTCACCGATCTCATCGCCGAGCGCGGATACGGCACCTTCGCGGTGGCCGAGGTCGCCGCCCGGGCCGGCGTGGCCGACAGCAGCGTCTACCGCCGCTGGGGAACCCTCGAAGCCCTGCTGATGGACGTGGTCGTCAGCCGCCTGACCGAGCGCTCGCCCGTGCCCCACACCGACAGCCTCGCCGGCGATCTGCGCGCCTTCGCGGCCAAGGCGGCCGAGGACGTCTCGGGGCCGGACGGTCTGGCGCTCCTGCGGACCGTGGTCACGGTGCTGGCCACCGGCCCGGCCGGCGAGGCCGCCCGCGACCGGTTCCTCGGCGCCCGCGCCGAACAGCTCCAGGCCATGCTCGACCGGGCCCGCGCCCGCGGCGAGGACCCGCCCGAGGTCCTGGACGTGCTCGACGTCGTCCTCGCACCGATCTACCTGCGGATGCTGTTCGGCGTCGGCCCCCTGACCCCGCGGTACGTCGACACCCTCGTCGACCGGCTGCTCGCGGGACGCCGACCGCCGTCGTAATGCGCTGGCGCGCCGCCGCCCGAACCGCGTACGGTGACGCCGCGACCGCGCCCCGATGCGCCCGGCTGCGGCTACTTCCTTCTGACAACCAAGTGACGCCGCCGCCCCTTTGATCTCGGGAGCGCGGTCGCTTCCGCCCCGCCCCGTCCCGTGCCGATCGGCGACGGACGCGCGGGCCGGTCCGTCCGTTCGCTCAGGATCCGGGGGGATTCACTGCCTCGTCACACCCCACGCGTCTCCAAGGTCTGGTCCGAGATGCTCGTGGCCCCACACGTCTCGACCGCCGCCCGCACGCCGCCCGACCCCGGGATCCACCACCGGCCCCCACACACCTACGAGGGCGGTCCGGTCCACGCCCGCGAGCCCCGGGAGGAACTCTTCCTGCTGGCCGTCGGCAACTTCGTGACCCAACGCACCTTCTACGAGGGCGGCCAGGAGCGCGACGAACGCTACGCCCGCCTCGTGGGCCGGCTCGCCGTCGAGGATCCGGCGTGGACGGCGGGCCTGCTGCGCTGGCTCCGCGGCGAGGGCAACATGCGCACGGCGTCGCTGGTGGGCGCGGCCGCCTACGTCCGGGCCCGGCTGGCGGCCGGGCCGTCCGCGGCCGGTCCCGCGGGCCCCTCCAACCGGTCCGTGATCGACTCGGTGCTCCAGCGCGCCGACGAACCCGGCGAACTGCTCGCCCACTGGACCTCCGCCTACGGGCGGAACGTGCCCCAACCCGTGAAGCGGGGCCTCGCCGACGCCGTCCGCAGGCTGTACACCTCCCGCTCGCTGCTGAAGTACGACACCGCCTCCCACGCCTTCCGCTTCGGCGACGTGCTGAACCTCGTGCACGCGTCCCCGGACCCCGAGAAGCCCTGGCAGGGCGCGCTGTTCCGGCATGCCCTGGACCGCCGCCACCACCCGGAGGGCGCGCTGCCACCGGCCTCGGACCGGATGCTGGGCGCGCACCGGGCGCTGCTGGCCGTCCCGGTCGACGAGCGGCGCGCCGCGGTGACCGGGCCCGGCGGCGCCGAGCGGCTGGCCGCGGCGGGCCTGACCTGGGAAGCCCTGGCGGGCTGGCTCCAGGGGCCGATGGACGCCGCCGTCTGGGAGGCCGTGATCCCCTCGATGGCGCCGATGGCGCTGCTGCGCAACCTGCGCAACTTCGACGAGGCCGGCGTCTCGGACGAGGTCGCCGCGCAGGTCGCCGCACGGATCTCGGACCCCGCCGAGGTCGCCCGGTCCCGGCAGTTCCCGCTGCGCTACCTCGCCGCGCACCGGCACGCCCCGTCGGCGCGCTGGGCGGCCCCGCTGGAACGGGCACTGGGCCACTCGCTGGCCAACGTGCCCTCGCTGCCCGGCCGCACGCTCGTCATGGTCGACCGGTCCGGCTCCATGTACTACGACACCGTCTCCGAGCGGTCCCGACTGACCCGGGCGGACGCGGCGGCCGTGTTCGGCACCGCGCTGGCGATGCGCGCCGAGCAGGCGGACCTGGTGGAGTTCGGCTGGTCCAGTGCGGAGGTCCCCTTCCGGGCCGGGGAGCCGGTGCTGGAGGTGCTGGAGCGCTTCCACAACCTCGGCGGCACCGAGACCACGAAGGCGGTGCGCACCCACTACCAGGGACACGACCGCGTCCTGATCGTCACCGACGAACAGGCCGCGCGCCCCCGCCCCGGCGCGCCCGGGGACCCGGTCCCGGCCACGGTCCCGGTCCACACCTGGAACCTGGCCGGCTACCTACCCGCCCACGGCCCGACGGGGCCCCACCGGCACACCTACGGCGGCCTCACGGACGCCGGCTTCCGCATGATCGGCCTCGTCGAGGCCGGCCGACGGGCCGCGTGGCCGTGGACCACGGGAGACGCGTAGCCCGTCAGTCCTGGTCCTCGGCGTGCTCCTCGGGGACGACGCGCCCGTCCTCGTCCAGCGTGAGGTGGATGCGGGTGGGCTCCTGGCTGTTGGAGTCGGAGGGGCGCGGGCCCTCCGGCCCGTCGGGCCCCCACCGCAGCAAGCGCCGGGTACGGGCGATCTGGTAGGCGGTGCCCTGGAACTCCAACCGGTTCACGCGCCCGTCCCGCAGGGCGTCGGCGGCCCGCGCGTACGCCGCCAGCTCCGGCTCCGGCGCACCGGCGGCGGCGGCGTCGGCGACCCGGGTCCGCGCGTCCGCGCCCATGTCGGCGTCGACGGGGATGAGCCCCCGCATCCGGGGCCACGCCCACGTCAGGGTGAAGTCCATCGACTTGCGGGCTTCGTGCGCGCTGATGTGCGGGCCGCTGACCGGCTCCCAGTTGCGGGGCCCCGTCTGCTCCACGACGGTGAAGGTCGGCGGCAGCAGCAGCACGTCCGGGTGGCTGTCCAGGGCCCGCCGCGAGTCGGCGAGCACGTCCTCGGGGTAGCGCGCCCCGCTGTAGCGCAGGCCGCGCAGGGCCAGCTGTTCGAGCGCCCGCGTCGGGGGGACGGGCTCGTCCGGGTCCAGCAGCAGCGCGTCGTCGATGTCCGACCCCCGGGCCCCGCGGGTCCAGTCGGGCACCAGGGGCTCCGGATCGGTCGGGCGCGGCAGTTCGATCCCGTCCGGCCCCGAGCCCGCGTACTCCTCGGCGCGCACGACCCGGTACCGGGTCCCGCCCGCCTCCAGGTCGTCGACCCGCTCGCTCTCCAACCGGGCCACCGCGGCCAGCAGTTCGCGCCGCTCGGCCCGGTCCTTCGCCTCGTCCTTCGCGCGGAACCAGAGCTTCGAGTTCAGGCTGTCGCGCGCCAACTGGGGGCAGGGGTTGATGATCGCGATGACCACCCGCCACCGCGGCCCGTCCTCGGGACCCTGCGCCGCGACCCCGAACAGGGGACCGCGCACGACGACCTCGCCGGCCCTGGCCACGGCGTCGACCGCGTCGGCCTCCACCGCGGCCTCCACCGGCTCCACGGGAACCCGCACCACGATCGGCCGCGCCCCGCCCCGTCCCGCATCCCCATGCTCCATGTCCCCATCCTGACGACCGGACCCCCGCCCCGCTGCCGATTCGAGGAACCCTCCCCCTCCCGGGTCCCGGGACGGCCGGTTCCGGCCAGCGGGCCGCGCCACCCGCACGGCCGCGGCCTGCGGGTTCCAGCCAACTGCCCGCCGCCCCGCCCCACATGGTCTGGGATGCTGATGCCCGATCCGGACGTGCTGGGGGGAGAGGGACATGACGGTGCTCACGAGCGCGGGCCCGCGCCTTCGCGCGGCCGGTCGCGGAGTCGAGGTGACCCGGGTCGGCGTGGCCGGCCGGTGGCGGGTGACCCGGCCCTGGCCGGCCCACCTGCGCCCGATCGTGCACAGCTACGCGGGCTACTGGGAGGGTTCGGTCTCGCCCTTCCGGGTCAGGCTGGTTCCCACGGGCCGGGCCGTCGTCGTGATCAGCCTGGGGGAGCCCTTCGCCCGGATCGGCCGACAGGGGTACGCGAGCCCGTACCAGCAGGTGACCGGCTCGCTGGTCGCGGGCCTGGAGAACGGCCCCCGGGTGTGCGACCACCCCGGCGGCCAGGAGGCGATCCGACTGGAGCTGACCCCCCTGGGCGCGTACCGGCTGTTCGCCCGGCCGATGAGCGAGCTGACCGACCGGGTGGTCGAGCTGGGCGACGTCCTGGGGCCCGAGGCCGCGGTGCTGGTGGAGCGGCTGGCGGCCGCCGGCGACTGGGCGGCCCGCTTCGACCTGCTGGACCTGGCGCTGACGGCCAGGCTGGCCCGCGGCCCGCTGCCCGCACCCGAGGTGAGCCACGCCTGGCACCTGCTGTCCCGCACGGGCGGCGCGATCCCGGTGGCGCGGATCGCGGCCGAAGTGGGCTGGAGCCAGGGCTACCTCACCCGCCGGTTCACCGAGCAGGTGGGCCTGGCGCCCAAGACGTCCGGCCGGGTGCTGCGCTTCCACCGCGCCGTGCGCCTCCTCACCCACGAGCGCGCCCATCCCGCCGAAGTCAGCGCCGCCTGCGGCTTCTACGACCAGGCCCACCTCAACCGCGAGTTCCGCGTCCTGGGCGGGACCACCCCCGGCCAACTGGCCGCCGCGCGGGTGACCGAGGGGGCCGTCGCGCTGTGAGGGGCGGGATCCGAAAGTGAGGGCCCAGGTCGGATTCGTCCAAGCCAGCCCGTCCGTGGCTCAGTAGCGTCCCCTGTGTGGCCGACGGACGCCCCCGCGGGGCGCCCGGGATCCGCTACCGGCCGTCGCCGGAGCGGCCCGACGGCCACCTGAACCTGGTTCCGAAGGGGAGTACTCGATGGAAGACCTGCTGCGCATCCTCGTGTCCGGCGCGCTCACCGGTGGCTTGATCGCCCTGGTGGGGAGCCTCAGCCGACGCAACCGCAGTCGTCGCGAGAACGGAGACCAGAGCGGCCGGTGACGGAAGTCCCCCTCCCGCGGGACGGGTGGCCCTGGATCACCGGGGTGATCCGGGCTATGTTGGGGGCATGTCTACGTTGTCCTGTCTGTGCTGGTGGCGTTCCTTCTAGGGACGGCCACAGACTGGACACATCCAAGGGCCGTCCATGGGACGGCCCTTTTCGCATGCGCGGTGCGTGGTGTGCGGAGCCGGCCGGGACCCTGGGGAGCGCCCGAACCGAGCGGCAGGAGCAGACCATGGCAGAAACGACGACGCGGCCGGACCGTCACGCGGAGATCCGCGAGATCCGCCGCGACCCGGGTGCGTACCGGGTGTTGACGGGCGACAGGCCGACGGGCCGCTTGCACCTGGGGCACTACTTCGGGACGCTCCAAGGTCGGGTGGAGCTCCAGGACCTCGGCGTGGAGACCTACGTGATCGTCGCCGACTACCAGGTCCTCACCGACCGGGACGTCGCCGAGCGGCTCGAGGAGCACGTGGAGGACCTGGTCCTGGACTACCTCGCGGCGGGGATCGACCCACGGCGCTCCACGATCTTCGCCCACAGCGCGGTCCCGGCCCTCAATCAGCTGATGCTGCCCTTCCTCTCGCTGGTCTCCGTCGCCGAACTGGGGCGCAACCCCACCGTGAAGGACGAGATCACGCATTCGAGGCAGGCCGCGGTCAGCGGGTTGATGTTCACCTACCCCGTGCACCAGGCGGCCGACATCCTCTTCTGCAAGGCCAACCTGGTACCGGTCGGCCGCGACCAGCTCCCGCACCTGGAGCTGACCCGGACCGTGGCCCGCCGCTTCAACGACCGCTACGCCACCGTCTTCCCCGAACCGGCGCCGCTGCTGTCGGCCGCGCCCGTCCTGCTGGGAACCGACGGCACCAAGATGAGCAAGTCCCGTGGCAACGCCATCGCCCTGGCCGCCACCGCGGACGAGACCGCCCGACTGATCAAGGGCGCCAAGACGGACGCGGAGCGCCACATCACCTACGATCCCGAGGCCCGGCCGGAGGTTTCCAGCCTCGTGCTCCTCGCCGCCCTCTGCCAGGACCGCGCCCCGGAGGAGGTCGCGCGGGAGATCGGGGCCGGCGGATCGGCGGCCTTGAAGCGGACCGTCACCGAGGCCGTGAACGACCACCTCGCGCCGATGCGGGCCCGTCGCGTCGAACTGTCCCGCGACCGCGCACACGTGCGGGCCGTGCTCCGGGAGGGCAACGAACGGGCCCGGGCGCAGGCCGACGCCACGCTCGCGGAGGTCCGGAATGCCATGAAGATGGCGTATTGACGGACTCCGCCGCCGTCACGCTCGGCCGAATCCATCTGGTCGGTGTCCAGATACCGTCAACGGCTCATGCAAACCCCCTGTCGCACAAGATCACTGCATCGAGGTAACTCCCACCGGCTCCGCCGAAGCGGACGGCGGCAGGCCGTTACGGTTCTGAACGGTTCTGGACCCATTGCCGGATATTCATTCCTTTACGTCGCTAAGGAAGCCTCGCTGATGACCGTTGACACCGGCCCCGAAGCCCAGTTGGAGCCGCCCCGGCAGTCCAGCCTGGGCACGGCGGCTGCCCGTAACCTCGCCACGACCACCAAGTCCGCCCCGCAGATGCAGGAGATCACCTCCCGCTGGCTGCTGCGGATGCTCCCCTGGGTGGAGACCAAGGGCGGCACGTACCGGGTGAACCGGCGGCTGAGCTACACCGTCGGCGACGGGCGCATCGAGTTCGTCCAGGACGGCGGCAACGTCCGGGTCATCCCCCGCGAGCTGGGCGAACTGGCCCTGCTGCGGGGCTTCGACGACGTGGACGTGCTGACCGCGATCGCCGACCGGTGCGTGCAGCGCGACTTCCGCGCGGGCGAGGTGCTGGCCGAGCGCGGTGCCCCCGCGGAACAGGTCCACCTGATCGCCCACGGCCGGGTCGGCCAGACCTCCGCGGGCCCCTACGGGGACGAGGTGGCCGTCGCGGTACTGGCCGACGGCGAGCAGTTCGGTGAGGACGCCCTGCTCGACGCGGACGCCGTGTGGGACTGCACCGCCACCGCCGAGACGGCGGGCACCCTGCTCACCCTCTCCCGCGCCGACTTCGCCGCGGTACTGTCCGCGGCGCCGGCCCTGCGGGCACACGTGCGGCACTTCAGCACGCTCCCCCTGCGGCGGCAGAACAAGCACGGCGAGGCCGAGATCGCGATGTCGGCCGGCCACACCGGCGAGGCCGAACTGCCCGGCACCTACGTCGACTACGAGCCCCATCCGCGCGAGTACGAACTGTCCCTCGCGCAGACCGTGCTGCGGGTCCACAGCAGGGTCGCCGACCTCTACAACGAGCCGATGAACCAGACCAAGGAGCAACTCCGGCTCACCATCGAGGCGTTGCGGGAGCGCCAGGAGCACGAGCTGCTCAACAACCGGGAGTTCGGCCTGCTCCACAACGCGGCCTTCAAGCAGCGGATCCAGACCCACTCCGGTCCGCCCACCCCGGACGACCTCGACGACCTGCTCTGTCGCCGCCGCGGCTCCAAGTTCTTCCTCGCCCACCCGCGGACGATCGCCGCCATCGGGCGGGAGTGGAACGCGCGCGGGCTCTACCCGGACCACGTCGACCTCGGCGGTCAGCAGGTACCGGCCTGGCGCGGGGTGCCGATCCTGCCCTGCGGCAAGATCCCGATCACCAAGGAGAACACCAGCTCGATCCTCTGCATGCGCACCGGCGAGGACAACCAGGGCGTCATCGGCCTGCACCAGACGGGCCTGCCGGAGGAGTACGAGCCGGGCCTGTCGGTGCGCTTCATGGGCATCGACGAGCGGTCGATCATCTCCTATCTGGTCACCACCTACTTCTCCGCCGCCATCCTGGTCCCCGACGCCCTCGGCGTCCTGGAGAACGTGCAGATCGCGCGCCGGCGCGACTAGCCGCACGACCGCAGGACCTGTCCGACGTCCCCGAGGGTCACGGCCGCCCGGATCTCCGGTGCCGCCCCGACCCCCGGGGGCCGGATCGGCGTGCCCGGATCCCGGGCAGCCCACCCACGTCACCCAAGGAGCTACGGATGCCCGAGCCCGGGCTTTCCCCTCTGCAATCGAGCCTGCCCGGGGCGGCGGCCCAGTTCGGCGCCCACGTCCTCGCGGCCGCCCCGCCCGCCGTCCCGACCCCCGCCCCGCCCGTGGACGTACCGGCTCCGGTGCCCGCGGTGGTGCCCGAGCCGGTGGATCCGCCCCTGGACGTACCGTCGGCCGAGGTCGTGGCCGGACCCGCCGCCGCACTGGAGCGGCTCCTGCGCGGCCCGAGCGGGCTGGGCACCGCGGGCCTGTACCTGACCCCGCGCCCGGAGTCCGTGCCGCACCCGGCCGCGGAGCCGGTCGCCGGCACTCCGATCCCCGGCCTCTACTACCACCCCGTGCCCGAGCCCGATCCGGCACGCGTGGAAGAGGTCAGCCGCCGGATCAAGGCGTGGGCGCTCGACGAGGTCGATCTCTATCCGGAGGAGTGGGAGGACCAGTTCGACGGCTTCTCCGTCGGGCGCTACATGGTCGCCTGCCACCCGGACGCCCCCACCATCGAGCACCTGATGATCGCCACGCGGCTGATGGTCGCGGAGAACGCGCTCGACGACGTCTACTGCGAGGACCACGGCGGCTCGCCCATCGGCCTCGGCGGCCGGCTCCTGCTGGCCCACACCGCCCTCGATCCCCTCCACACGACGAAGGAGTACGAGCCGCGGTGGGCGGACTCCCTCCGGGCGGACGCGCCGCGGCGCGGCTACGTGTCCGCCATGCGGTACCTGGTCGGGCAGTGCACCCCGTCCCAGGCCGACCGCTACCGGCACGACATGGCCCGGCTGCACATGGGTTACCTCGCCGAGGCGGCCTGGGCCCAGACGGAGCACGTGCCGGAGGTGTGGGAGTACCTGGCGATGCGCCAGTTCAACAACTTCCGGCCCTGCCCGACCATCACGGACACCGTCGGCGGCTACGAACTGCCCGCGGACCTCCACGCGCAGCCGGCCATGCAGCGGGTCATCGCACTCGCCGGGAACGCCGCCACCATCGTCAACGACCTGTATTCCTACACCAAGGAACTCGCCGCCCCGGGCCGGCACTTGAACCTGCCCGTGGTGATCGCGGACCGCGAGGGCACCTCCGAGCAGGAGGCGTACCTCAAGGCGGTCGAGGTCCACAACGACCTCATGCGCGACTTCGAATCCGAGGCCGCCGACCTGGCCGTCGCCTGCCCCGCACCGAGCGTGCTGCGCTTCTTGCGCGGCGTCGCCGTGTGGGTCGACGGCAACCACTACTGGCACCAGACCAACACCTACCGCTACAGCCTGCCCGATTTCTGGTAAGGACGGAACTCTTCATGACCGGTACCGATTACAGCACCGCCACCACCGCGACCTCCGTCAGCGGCTCGGTGTTCATCCCTTCGCCGGCGACGGCGTACCAGGGGGACATCGCCCGTTACTGGGACCACGAGGCCAGGCCCGTGAACCTGCGTCTCGGTGACGTCGACGGCCTTTACCACCACCACTACGGCATCGGGGACATCGACCGCGCCGCCCTCGGGGACGCCGGCGACAGCGCTTACGAGAAGCGGCTGATCGCCGAGCTGCACCGGTTGGAGTCGGCGCAGGCCGAGGTCCTGTTGGACAACCTCGGCGCCATCGGTTCCGAGGACACCCTCGTGGACGCCGGCTGCGGCCGCGGCGGCTCGATGGTCATGGCGCATCAACGTTTCGGCTGCAAGGTCGAGGGCGTCACCCTGTCGGCGAAGCAGGCCGAGTTCGGCAACCAGCGCGCCGCCGAACTCGGCATCCAGGACCACGTCCGCTCCCGGGTCTGCAACATGCTCCGCACCCCCTTCGAGACCGGCAGCGCCGCGGCCTCGTGGAACAACGAGTCGAGCATGTACGTCGACCTGGACGACCTCTTCGCCGAGCACTCCCGCGTGCTCCGGGTCGGCGGCCGGTACGTGACGATCACCGGCTGCTGGAACCCGCGCTACGGCCAGCCCTCGAAGTGGGTCTCCCAGATCAACGCCCACTTCGAGTGCAACATCCACTCGCGCCGGGAGTACCTCAAGGCGATGGCCGACAACCGTCTCGTCCCCCAGGCCGTGATCGACCTGACGCCCGAGACCCTGCCGTACTGGGAGCTGAGGGCCACCTCCTCGCTGGTCACCGGCATCGAGGAGGCCTTCATCAACTCCTACCGGGACGGTTCCTTCCAGTACGTCCTGATCGCCGCCGACCGCGTCTGACCGACCGGCCGGGCCTCGGCTAGGCCGTCTCGGCCGGGTGGGCGAGGCGGCCCAGCAGCGTGAGGGCGTCGTCGAGCGGGACCGGGCCGAAGAAGCCCGCGTCCACCTCCTCGACGGCGGCGATCGCGCGCGGCGCCAGCTCGGCGCCGAGGTCGGTCACGTGCAGCCGCTTGGCGCGGCTGTCGGCCGGATCGACCTCGCGGGCGACCAGGTCCTTTTGTTCCAGGGTCCGCAACACCTGCGAGGTCATCTTCACGTCGGTGCCCGCCTGCCGGGCGAGGGCCTGCTGGTTGGGGCGCTCGCCCCGGCCGTTCATCCACCAGGTGCAGGCGAGCAGCACGAACTGGACGTGCGTCAGGCCCAGCGGAGCCAGGGCCGCCGCGATGCCGCGCTGCCAGCGCAGCGTGGCGTGCCAGAGCAGGAAGCCGGGACTCTCGCCGGGCTGCACCGAGCTCAGCCCCGGGCGGCCAGCGCGGTGAGCGCGGCCATCGTCTCGGGCCAGTCGGCGGTGATGCCGGGGCCGATCTGCGGGCCGACCTCGTCGGCGCCCGTACCGGTGATCTCCATCCGGTAGACGATACGGGTCCGGCCCCCGGGGAGCGGAGCGAGGGTGTGGGCTGTCCGCAGGACGAGCCCGCCCACGCGGGCCTCGTCGGTGAAGGACTCGCCGGCGACCAGGTCGGTGACCCGCAGTTCCACGGGGCAGTCCCCGGGCGGGGTCATGGTGATCCCGGCCCCCACCGCGAAGGGACCCTCGAAGTCGATGCGCTCTATCTCGCCGTTCCAGGTCCCCCAGTTCGGTACGTCGGCCCAGAGCGCCCAGATCGCTTCGGCGGGGGCGTCGGTGTCCAGGCTGTGCTCGTAGTCCCACATGGGTGTCTCCTCGGACGTCGTCGTGCCGTGCTTTTATCTGCGCACAGACTATCTGCGCACAGACTATCTGCGCGCAGACTATCTGTCGAGGGGGCGGGCCGTGGCGTGGCCGAACGGCCGATGCGCGGGGGCGCGGCGCCGCGGCATCCTCGACGGATCACCCCGTCCCGCCCCGCCCCGTGAAGGAGGCGCCGTGCTGCACGCCCTCTACCTGCTCGGCATATCCGCCTTCGCGGCCTCCGGCGTGCTGGCCGCGCACCGCGCCAACATGGACCCCTTCGGCGGCTTCGTACTCGCCTTCGCCGCCAGCATCTCGGGCGGCACCCTACGCGACCTGATCCTCGACCGGCACCCCCTCTACTGGACCCACGACTGGGTGCTCCTCGTCCTCATCGCCTCGGTCGCCACGGCCACCATGCTCTACCTGCGTCGATGGGAACTGCCCCAGCGGACACTGATGGTGGTCGACGCCGTCGGCCTCGCCGTGGTCACCGTCATCGGGGCGCGCGCCGCCATCGACGCCCACGTCACCCCCGTCGCCGTGCTCATCCTCGCCGTCCTGACCGGGGTCACCGGCGAGGTCGTCCGCGACGTGCTGTGCGGGGAGTTCCCGCCGCTGCTGCTGCGCGAGGAGGTCTACGCGACGGCGGCGCTCGCCGGAGCCGGCTGCTACCTGCTCCTGCACTGGACCGGGGCCTCGGCCACCGTGGCGATCGTGGTCTCGGCGGGCCTGGTCTTCGCCCTGCGCATGGCGGCGGTCTTCGGCGACCTCCACCTGCCGCGCCTCCAGCGCGTCGACGGCTGATCCGCGCGGCCGTTCCGGCAGGCCGCTCCCCGCGGTGGTGACCTCGCCCGCCGCACGGCGTTAGACCCCGTGACGCAGCCACCGATCGAGGGAGAACGCATGCACGCGGCCACCGGCCCCACCGCTCCGCCGACGCGGCGCGCGGCCCTGCGCACGCTCTTCACGGCCGCGGTGGTCGCCACCACCGCGGCCGCACTGGCGCCCGTACTGCGCGCCCGGCGCCCGGTGCAGACGGTGACCCCCGCCCCGCTCGCGGAGGAGACGTACCGGGGCCGGCACATCGCGATCGGTCGGACCGGGATCCGGATCGACGGGCGCCCCCTGCACGTCATGCGGCGCGCGGACGGCAGCTACCTCAGCGGGGTCAACCACTTCCAGTCCTTCGCGACGCCCATCGAGCTGGCCCGGGCGGCCGTCGACGAGCTGGGCACCGCCCAGCTGGCGCTCGCGGCCGGCGCCCCGCACCACGGCTGATACCCGGCACGGCCGGACCGGACGGCCGTACCCCACGGGACCACGGGAAAGCGGAGGACACCGGCGTGTACACCCGGCAGAACCAGAAGAACCTCACCAGCGCGCAGAAGAAGCGGTTCACGGCCGCCGTGCTGGAGCTCAAGCGCAACGGAACCTACGACGCTTTCGTGCGCACCCACGACAAGTACTTCGTGCCGGACCGGGACCGCAAACTGCGGGTCGGTCACATGTCACCGTCGTTCTTCCCGTGGCACCGGCGCTACCTGCTGGAGTTCGAGAAGCAGCTGCGGGAGGTGGATTCCGCGGTCACCATCCCGTACTGGGACTGGACCACCGACAACAGCCCCGTCTCCTCCCTCTGGGCCGAGGACTTCCTCGGCGGCACCGGCCGGGACGGCGACCACCAGGTGATGACCGGCCCCTTCGCCCACGCGGGCGGCAACTGGACGGTCACCGTCGGCGTCACCGAGTCCCGCTTCCTCACCCGCAACCTCGGCCGACCGCAGAACCCCATCAAGCTGCCCACCGCCGCCGAACTGCGGACGGCGATCGACGACCCGGTCTACGACACGGACCCCTGGGACTCCACGGCGCGGGCGGGCGGCTTCCGCAACAAGCTGGAGGGCTGGGCCGCGCCCAAGAGCGAGCGCTGGCGCAACCACAACAAGGTCCACCAGTGGGTCGGCGGGCACATGACGGGCGGCACGGCCCCCAACGACCCGGTGTTCTGGCTGCACCACGCCTTCGTCGACCTGGTCTGGGACCGCTGGCAGCAGCGCCACCCCGGCTCCGGCTACCTGCCCGCGACCCCGCCGCCGGAGTACGACCTCCAGCACGGCCGGGTGATCGCCCTGGACGAGCCGATGCCGCCGTGGGGCATCCCGCCGCGCGAGATGTTGAGCCACGTCGGCCTCTACCGCTACGAGGTCTGACCCACCGCTGCGCGTCCTGACACGAAGGAGGGCCCCCGCCGGTCGGCGGGGGCCCTCCTCACGGCACGGCCGTCATGCGGTGGCCGGTGATCAGCCGCCGTAGCCGCCCTCGGTGTGGTGGCCGCCGCCCGACGCGTTGACGCAGGTGGTGCCGAACGCCGGGTTCAGCAGGGCGATCACGTTGACGGTGTTGCCGCAGACGTTGACCGGAACGTGGACCGGAACCTGGAGCAGGTTGCCCGAGAGGACAC
The DNA here is from genome assembly GCF_055565515.1 of Streptomyces sp. NPDC028419. NCBI lineage: Bacteria > Bacillati > Actinomycetota > Actinomycetes > Kitasatosporales > Streptomycetaceae > Streptomyces > Streptomyces sp. NPDC028419. The sequence goes on from NZ_JBVHUE010000002.1 coordinate 65,638, forward strand.
CGGGGGAGCCGACCGCCGCACCGTGCGCTCCGGCATCGGCCGCGGCCAGACCGGCACCGGCGGCCAGGGCGCTACCGGCCGCAGCGGTGACGACGAGTGCCTTCGCGATACGCGACATCAAGATCTCCTACTGAGAAATGGGGTGCCGCAGAATCTGCGGCGTTTGACATGGCGTACAACGCGGCGAGCGCCCCGGAGTCACGGCCCGTGCGCCCACCTGGTGGGGTCGAGCTACCCGGACAGGCGTACGGACGCGAAATAGGCCGTCACGGGCGCGCTCGTCCGGGGCAGGACGTAGGCCACGGGCTGCCCCTTGCAGCCCTCGTCCCGGTACAGCGCGGCCTTCAGCCCCGTCTGGTTGACCACGCCCCGCGAACTGCCGCCCTCCGCGGCGTGGCACCCCGGGCGCGCCGGGATCGCGTGGGGCTTGTCGTCCTGGCCGATGTACTGGAAGTCCGCGCCGGCGGCCTGCGCCGTGCCCGCGGCTCCCGCGGCGGCTCCGGCCAGCAGCAGCAGTGGCCCGATGGTCGCCCGGATGGTGTGGTGGATGCGCATGGAGGTCTCGCCCCTCGGGGAACGTCTGGAAACGGCCGGTGCGGCTGCACCGCCCGGGGTCCAACCCGCCCGGACCCGCCCCGGGTCACGCCTTGTCACCCGTAGGTGGCTGTGCGACGGTGCGCCCAGGAGCGGACACAGGAGGACGAGATGAGCGCAGCGGGAGCCCGCCCCAGGGCCACGACCAGGCACGGAGTGGTCGAAGGCCGGGCAGAGGGCCGCGTCTTCGCCTTCAAGGGCATCCCCTACGCGGCCGCGCCCGTCGGCGCCCTGCGGTTCGCCGCGCCCGCGCCCCCGGACGTGTGGGACGGCGTGCGCGACGCGGGTGCCTACGGGCCGACCGCGCCCAAGGTCCCCTACCCGCGGCGCTTCGCCGCGCTGCTCCCGGATCCCGACGTCCCGGGCGAGGACTGCCTGAACCTCAACGTCTGGACGCCCGGGGCGGGCCCCGGCGACCGGCTGCCCGTCATGGTGTGGTTCCACGGCGGCGCCCTGACCCGGGGTTCCGCCGCCGTGCCCGTCTACGACGGCTCCGCCTTCGCCCGCGACGGCGTGGTCCTGGTCTCGGCCAACTACCGGCTCGGCGTCCTCGGCTACGGGCTCTTCCCCGACGCCCCCGCCAACCGCGGGCTGCTGGACCAGATCGCCGCCCTGGAATGGGTGCGGGACAACATCGGGGCCTTCGGCGGGGACCCGCACCGGGTGACCGTCTTCGGCGAATCGGCGGGGGCGATCAGCGTCGGGGCCCTGCTCGCCGCGCCCCGGGCCGAGGGGCTCTTCGCGCAGGCGGTGCTGCAGAGCGGCGCCCCCGAGGTCTACCCCCGCGAGCGGGTCCGCCCGATGGTCCGCCGGATGGCCTCCCTGCTCAAGGTGCCCGCCACCGCCGAGGCCTTCACCGCGGTGGAGCCGGACGCCCTGCTCGCCGCCCAGGCAGCCGTACTGCGCCGCTCCGGACCACTGCTGGGCGGCCCCGCCTTCCTCCTGGTCACCGACCCCGACACGCTGCCCGAGGCCCCGCTCGACGCCGTCGCGGACGGCCGCGCGGCCCGGGGGATACCCCTGCTGGTGGGCTGGACCGCGCAGGAGCACCGGCTGTGGCTGGCCCCCAGCGGGGCGATGCGGCTCTTCGACCAGCTGGGCCCGCTGGCGGTGGCGCTGGCCCGGCACCGCAGCGGCAAGGACCGGCTCGCGGTGCGGGAGCTGCGGGAGAACCTGCCCGGGGTGAGTCCGGCCGACCTGGTGGGCCGGCTGCTCACGGACCAGCTGCTGCGCGATCCGCTGCGGCGCCTGGCCGGGGCCCGCCGGGAGGCGCCCAGCTACCTGTACGAGTTCGCCTGGCCGTCCGGCCTGCCGGGGCTCGGCGCCTGCCACGCCCTGGAGCTGGGCTTCGTCTTCGACACCCTCGCCGTGCCCGAGAGCACGTGGCTGGCCGGCCCGGACGCGCCGCAGGCCCTGGCCGACGAGATGCACGCGGCCTGGGTGCGCTTCGCGGTCACCGGCAGCCCGGGCTGGGAGCCCTGGGACGGCAACGGCCCGCCGAGGACGTTCGGCGGGCCGGAGCGCGAGGGTGAGGGCGCGGAAGGGGACGCGGGGGCGGGGCGGCCGGAGGTCGCTACTCCACTGGTCCTTCCATGACCTTGCTGATGTACTGGATCGGGCCCTCGCCCATGTTCGGCACGTAGGTCTTGGCGTTGTGCTGGCCGCCCGGGATGACGCGCAGGCTCGTGTGGATCGGACCCTTGGTGTAGGTCGCGATGAACTTCTGCACGTCCGGCAAGGTCTTCTTGTTGCTCTCGTTGTCACCCACCTGGAAGGCCAGGTAGACGTCCGGGCCCTTCTTGTTGATGAGTTCCTTGGCGAGGAGTTCCGGGTTGTTCGCGGCCTTCTCCTGATCGTGCCCCTTCCAGAGCACCGAGTCCGGAACGATGTCCGGACCGGAGGCGATCACGGCCTTGAACTTCTCCGGGTACTTCAGCACGGCCTTGAGGCCCGCGAAGCCACCGGTGGAGGAGCCCATGAAGGCCCAGCCGTCGCGCGACTTGATGGTGCGGAAGTTCTCCCGCATCAGGTCCGGGACGTCGTCGGTGAGCCAGGTGCCCATCTTGGGCTGACCCGGAATGTCGGATCCGTCCCAGTAGGTGCCGTTGTCGTCGGGTGCCGGGTTCAGCACGGGCATGGCGAGGATGAAGGGCTTGCCCTTGCCCTCCTCGTACCACTTGCTGATGCTCTTCTGGAGGCCGAGGTCGGTGCCCATCCAGTAGTTGTTCGGGAATCCGGCGCCGCCCGGCAGGGCGATCATCACGGGGAAGCCGCTCTTGGCGAACTTCGGGTCGTTGTACTCCTTCGGAGCCCAGACCCAGACCTTGCCCTTGAAGCCGGACTTCTTGCCCGTGATGGTGGTGACGGCCACGTGGGTGCCGTCCGGCAGGGTCATCGAGTTCGCGAAGTCGGCCTTGGGGCCCGTGGGCATCAGGGCCTTGGAGTTGGCCGCCTGCGGCGCGTCGCCGCCCTTGCCCGCGCCCGGGGTGTCCCCGAAGGAGACCGCGCTGCCCTTGTCCGTGAACGGCGGTATCTCGAAGTACGTCATCGCGGCCGCCGCGATGCCCGCGAGCGCGAGCACCGTGCCACCGGCGATCACCCAGCGCTTGACCCGCGACGGTCGGCGCTCGGGCTCGGCGTCCGGGGCCACGTGCCCGCAGGTCGGGCACAGTTCGCCGGGCGCCACGCCCTGGTGGCGGTCCTGGCGCGGCGCCTGCTGCTGACCCTGGTACGGGCCCTGCTGCTGGCCCTGGCCGTACTGGTCCTGGCGCGGGTACTGCTGGCGCGGCAGCGGCTGGGTCTGCTGTGCCTGCTGGTAGGGCCCGTCGGGTCGCTGGCCCTCGGGCGGGTACGGCTGGTACGGCTGGTACTGCCCGTCGGGCGAATACGACATGTGCGGAGCTCTCCGGCTGTTATGGGCCCCGCGCGTGGCGGGAATGGTCTTCTTCCGTTCGAAGGATGAACGACAGAGCCCTCAGGTTCCTAATTTTTCACTTTCTTGATCTCACCTAGAGCACTTCCTTACCCGGCCCCCAGCGTGCAGCGCGCGTTCTTTTTCCGTTGGCCCACGGTCTCTGGCCCCTGCACATGCCCGTCGGTATGGTGCGTCCGCGCCGCCCCCAGACCCCCACCTCAGCCGGAGGTACATCCCGTGTTCGGCCTGCCCCTGTCACGGCCCCGCCGCACCACCGCCCTCGCGTCCGCGATCGGCCTCACCGCCGCCTTCGCCGCCCTGTGGACCTCGCTCGGCGCGGCCCAGCCCGCGCACGCGGCCTCGCTGCCCGCCCCCGACCACGTCGTCGTCGTGGTGTTCGAGAACCACGCCTACAACCAGGTCATCGGCAGCTCCAGCGCCCCCTACATCAACTCGCTCAAGACGGGCGGTGCCAACCTCACCCAGTCGTTCGGCGTCACCCACCCGAGCCAGCCCAACTACATGCAGCTCTTCTCGGGCTCCAACCAGGGCATCACCGACGACAGCTGCTACACCCCCGGCTTCAGCTCCGCGCCCAACCTGGCCTCCGAGCTGATAGCCGCGGGCAAGACCTGGGGCAGCTACAACGAGACCCTGCCCAGCCAGGGCTCCACCACCTGTAGCAGCGGCAAGTACGCCCGCAAGCACAACCCCTGGTTCGGCTTCTCCAACGTCCCGACGAGCACGGCCAAGACGATGGCCCAGTTCCCGACGGACTTCACCACCCTGCCCAAGGTCTCCTTCGTCGTCCCGAACCTGTGCAGCGACATGCACGACTGCTCGGTCGGCACCGGGGACACCTGGCTCAAGACCAACCTCAAGGCCTACGCGGACTGGGCCAAGACCCACAACAGCCTCCTCGTCGTCACCTTCGACGAGGACAACCGGCTCGCCGGCAACAAGATCCCGACGGTGCTCTACGGCCAGCCCGTGACCCCCGGTTCCTCCTCCGCCACCACGTACAACCACTACGACGTGCTGCGCACCCTGGAGGGCCTGGCGGGCCTGACCACCCACGCGGGGAACGCCGCCTCCGCCCATGACATCACGGGGATCTGGGCGAGCTGACGATGTACGTTGCGGACAGCCGCGGTACCCCCGCGCCCGCCGTGACCACCGAACCGGCCGTCGCCCCGGGCATCCGCCCGGGGCGGCGCGCCGCGCTCGCCCCCACGGTCCTCGCCCTCGGCACGGTCAGCCTGATCACCGACGTCTCCTCCGAGATGGTCACGGCCGTCCTGCCGCTCTACCTCGTCGCCGGACTCGGTCTCTCCCCGCTCGGCTTCGGCCTGCTCGACGGCCTCTACAACGGGGTCAGCGCCCTCGTCCGGCTCACCGGCGGCCACCTCGGCGACCGCTGGGGCCGCCACAAACTGCTCGCCGGACTCGGCTACGGCCTCTCCGCGCTCTGCAAGCCGCTGCTGCTGCTCGCGCACACCCTCCCCGCCATCGGCGCGGTGCTCGCGCTCGACCGCACCGGCAAGGGCCTGCGCACCGCCCCGCGCGACGCGCTGATCTCGCTGGCCAGCACCCCCGAGGACCGCGGCCGGTCCTTCGGCGCGCACCGGGCCATGGACACCGCGGGCGCGTTGATCGGACCGGTCCTCGCCTTCGTGATCCTGCGGAGTGCCGCCGACGGCTACGACGCCGTCTTCACCGTCAGCTCCTGCGTGGCCGCCCTCGGCGTCCTCGTCCTGGTGCTGTTCGTGCCGGGCCGCACCACGGCCGGGCCCGGCGCCGCAGCCGACGCCGCCCCGGCGAAGGGCGCGGGCGAGCGGCCCCGGCTGCGCGCCTCCCTGTACCTGCTGCGCCGACCCGCACTGCGCCGGATCAGCCTCTGCGCGCTGCTGCTGGGCCTGTGCACGGTCAGCGACGCCTTCGTCTTCCTGCTGCTCCAGCGCACCACCGGCATCGCCGACCGCTGGTTCGCGCTGCTGCCGCTGGGCACCGCCGCCGCGTTCTTCCTGCTCGCCCTGCCGCTGGGCCGGCTCGCCGACCGGATCGGCCGCCGCCGCGTCTTCCTCGGTGGACACCTGGCCCTGCTCCTGGCCTACGGACTCCTGCTGACCGGGGCCGAACAGCCCGCCCTGCCCTACGCCGTCCTGCTCCTGCACGGCGCCTTCTACGCCGCCACCGACGGCGTGCTGATGGCCGCGGCCGCCGACACCGTCCCCGAGGAGCACCGCGGCGCCGGCCTGGCCCTCGTCCAGACCGGCCAGGCTCTGGCCCGCTTCGTCTGCTCCCTCGCCTTCGGCGCGGCCTGGACCGCCTGGGGCGCCCGGCCCGCGCTGCTCGTCGCCGCCGTCCTGCTCGCCACCGCCACCGTCGTCTGCGCCCGCCTGCGCCCCGACGACGCCGAACCCGCCGCCGCCACGGCCACCCGCTGACGCGTCCCCACCCGAAAGGCCCCCCACCCATGACCCTCCAGCGCCGGATCCTGATCCTGCTCACCGCCGTGCTCGTCCTCGCGGGCGTGGGGATCGTCGCCGTCGTGCGGGCCTCCTCCCGCGCCGACGAGAGGAACCAGGAACAGGCGGGCGGGCCCCGGATCACCCCGGGACCGCTCTCGCTGGCCCCCGACGGCGGGCGGCGGATCGTCTTCCGCAACATGGCCTGGGGGCCGCACCGCGACGAGCTGGCCAGCGTCCCCGCCGACCGGCCGGACGGCGAGCGCACCGCCTCGGGGGTCTCCTGCCTGCGCTTCTACGCCGCCGCGGGCACCGGGGTCTGCCTGCGCTCCGTCAAGGGCGGGGTCCAGGACAGCTACCGGGCGGTGGTGCTCGACGCCCACCTCAAGGAGGTCTCCAGCCACCCGCTGGCCGGGATACCGACCCGCGCCCGGGTCTCGCCCGGGGGGCACCTGGTGGCCTGGACCGTCTTCGTCGGCGGGGACTCGTACGCCGGGACCGACTTCTCCACCCGGACCTCGCTGCTCGACACCCGCACCGGGACGTACGACGCCTCCCTGGAGGACTTCGCCGTCAGCAAGGACGGACACCCCTACCGGGCGGCCGACGTGAACTTCTGGGGCGTGACCTTCGCGGCCGACGAGCGGACCTTCTACGCGACCCTCGCCACGGGCGGCAAGACCTACCTGGTCCACGGCGACCTCGCCGGGCGCACCCTCACCACGGTCCGCGAGAACGTGGAGTGCCCCTCGCTGTCGCCCGACGGCACCCGGATCGTCTTCAAGAAGCGCGTGTCGGGAGCCCCCGCCGACGCGCCCTGGCGGCTCCACGTCCTCGACCTCGCCTCCGGGGTCGAGACCCCGCTCGCCGAGGCCCGCAGCGTCGACGACCAGGCCGTGTGGACCGACGACCACACGGTGGCCTACTCCCTGCCCGGAGACTTCGGCTCCGACCTGTACTCCGTACCCGCCGACGGCAGCGGCGCGCCCGTCCGGTTCATGCCCTCGGCCCTCGCCCCGGCCTTCCTCGGCTGAGCACAGCCGAGAGGCCGGGGCGAGGGCCGAGGCGGAGAGCCCCGTGCCGGTCTACGCCGGGATCAGGGATCCGGCGGGGCGCCGGGACCGGCGCGGCCGCCGGCCCGAGATCCGCAGCTCGATGACGGAGCGCACGGCCGGCCACTCCTCGTCGAGCACCGAGTAGAAGGCGGTGCTGCGCACGGCTCCGTCCAGCCCCCGCGAATGGGCCCGGCGGACCCCCTCACAGGTCAGCCCGAGCCGCTCCATGGCCGCGCGGGAGCGGGTGTTGCGGGCATCGGCGCGCAGCGAGATCCGGCGGACCCCCCAGGTCTCGAAGGCATGGCGGAGCATGAGCAGCTTCGCCTCGGTGTTGATGCCGGTTCCCTGGGCACCCGGCGAGAGCCAGGTGTTCCCGATCTCCGCGGCATCGGGGATCGACGTGGCCGGGTCGCCGTACGGGACTCCCGGCACGGCGGGCCACACCAGGGGCCCCTGCCAGTAGTCGAGTTCCAGGAACCGGGTCGATCCGACCACCCGTCCGTCGGTGGCTCTGACCACCGCGAAGGGGAGCGATCGACCCGCCGCCTGATCGGCGAGGGCACGGTCGATGTACTCGTGGGACGCCTGCAGCCCGTGGGGCACGGGGGTGAAGGCGTAAGTCGTACGATCCTCGGCCCCGGCCAGGGCCAGGGCCTCGGTGTGGTGGGGGGCGAGGGGCTCGAGCCGCACGGTGCGGCCGGCGAGGAGTACGGGTACGGGCACGGAGCCTTCGGTCCTTCTAGGCGGTGGGGTGGTGGCACAGTCTGCGCTTCTGACGTCACCCCCCGCGCAAAACGCGAGTGAAAGGCAACGGGCTGTCAGGTGAACGCGAGTGGCTCAATGTAGCTCCTAGAAGTCCCCATATGAACCCCCCTTTTGGCAACGGCGCGACACTGTTTTCCACCGGCCCGGCAAGAGGCCCCGAAGGGCCCGGTCCGCGCCCCGGAAGACGCCCGTTCCACCCCAAACCGGCGGAGCTGTTGGCGTGGGCAAGCGGCCCACCGGGCCTACGGTCAGATGCACCCTCCACGCAGGCGGAAAGCCTGTTCAAATGGTCGGATGAGGATACGGATCCTGCCGCCGCCGGGCGCGCCGCGCCGCCTGGCCGCCGCCCAGCTGAGCAATTCCGTCGGTGACGGTGCCTACTACGTGTGTTCGGCGCTCTACTTCACCCGAGTGGTCGGTCTGTCGCCCGCCCAGATCGGCCTCGGTCTCACCGTCGCCTGGGCCATCGGGTCCGTGGCCGGGGTGCCCATCGGCGCCCTCGCCGACCGGCGGGGCCCCCGGGGCACCTCGGTCCTGCTCGCCCTGGCGACCGCCGCCGCGGTCGCCTCGTTCCTGCTGATCTCCTCGTTCTGGCCGTTCCTGCTGGCCGCCTGCGTGTACGCCACCGCCCAGTGCGGGCTCGCCGCGGCCCGGCAGGCCCTGCTCGCCGGGCTGGTGGCCCCGGGGGAGCGCACCGCGGTGCTGGCCCACCTCCAGTCGATGCTGAACGGCGGGCTGGCCCTGGGCGCGGCCATCGGCGGGCTCGCGCTCAGCGCGGACACCGCGCAGGCCTACCGGCTGGTCTTCGTGCTGGACGCGGCGAGCTTCCTGGTCTGCGCCGGGGTGCTGCTGCGGCTGCCGGCGGTGGCCCCGCTGCCCAAGCGGGGCGCCGGCGAGCCGCGCCTGGCGGTGCTCCGCGACCGTCCCTACACCCTGGTCACGCTGCTGAACGCGATCCTGCTGCTGCGGATGCCGCTGCTGAGCCTGGCCATCCCGCTGTGGATCGTGGAGCGCACGCACGCCCCGGGCTGGCTGGTGTCGGCGCTGTTCGTGCTGAACACGGTGGCCGTGATGCTCTTCCAGGTCCGGATGGCCCGCCCGGTGGACGGTCTGGGCAGCGCGCGGGCCGCGGTGCGCAACTCGGGCCTGGTGATGGCCGCCTCCTGCGTGGCCTTCGCGCTCTCGGCGCTGCCCTCCGGTGCCTGGCCGGCCGCCGCCCTGCTCGTGCTCGGCGCCGTGCTCCAGGTGCACGCGGAGATGCGCCAGTCCGCCGGGTCCTGGCAGATCAGCTTCTCGCTGGCGCCGCCCGAGCGGATCGGGCAGTACCAGGGCTTCTTCGGTACGGGGGTACCGGTGGCGCGCACCCTGGGGCCGCTGCTGCTGACCTCGCTGCTGCTGCTCTGGGGGATCCCGGGCTGGCTGCTGTTGGCCGCCGTGCTGCTGGCGGCCTCCTGGGCGATGGGCCCGGCCGTGCGCTGGGCCGAGGCCGGGGCCGGGCGGGCCGACGCGGGCGCGCGGGCCGTCGTACGGGCGGGCTGAGGCCCCGCTCGCACCGGCGCCCGCGGTCGCGGGTCGGGCCTTTGGTCGCCGGGTCGGGGGACCGATGCCGGCCACCGGACCCGTGCCCGCGTGTCAGTCTGTCTGGAGGGTCGTGCGCAGCCGGTAGCGGTCCCCGCTGTACTCCACCGTGGACAGCAGGAGCGGCCGCTGGTCCCGCGCGTACACCGTCTGGTCGAGGACGAGTACGGGCGCGCCCTCGGCGATGCCCAGGTGCCCGGCGAGCCCCGCGTCCGCGGTGCGCGCCTCGATGGTCGCTTCCGCCCGCTCGGGCTCGACGCCCCAGCGGCGCAGCTCCTCGAAGAGGGAGGCGCCGCGGAAATCGGTCCGGGTCAGGTCGGGTGCGAGGTCGGCGACCAGCAGGGTGCGGTCGAGGGCGATCCGTACGTCGTTGAGCAGCCGGACCCGCTCCAGACGCATCAGCGGGGTGCCCGCGGGCACGTCGAGCCGGTCCGCGTCGTCGAGCGAGGCGGTGACGGTGTCGTGGCGCAGCACGAGTGAACTCGGGCGCATGTGCTTGCGGCGGGCGGTGGCGGTGAAGGACTCCAGGTCCTTGGGCCACTCGCGGGCGGGCGTGGGCGGCTGCTGGGCGGCCACGAACCAGCCGCGTCCGTGCGAGGAGGTGACCAGGTCCTGTTCCACCAGGTGTTGCAGGGCACGGCGCAGGGTGACCCGTGAGATGTCCAGCCGGGTGCACAGCTCGCGCTCGGGCGGCAGCTTGCTGCCCGCGGTCAGCCCGCGGCGGGCGATCTCCTCCCGGATGCGGTCCGCGGCCCGGGACCACAGGGGGTCGGCTCCGTGGGCGGCGCCGGGAGCGGTCGCAGCCGTCGTGACGTCGTCATGGGTCATGGGCGAAACCATACCACTTGCTACCACTTGGTGGACCCATCTGGCCTGGTGGGGTGGGGACCTTCGACCCGACCGGGTCCTTTATGAAGAGACCAGAGCAGACCACTGTTGACCAATTTAAAACCACTGATTACCTTCGGAGTCGTCCCCACCCCCCCCGCTCGACGAGGAGTACCGCCATGAGTACGGCCACCGCCCCGGCCGCCACCGGGAAGAAGCCACAGGCCGCAGGCAGGGTCATGCCGGTGATGCAGCGCATCGGCCGCAGCCTGATGCTGCCCGTGGCGACCCTCCCGGCCGCAGCCCTGATGACCCGGCTCGGCAAGGAGGACCTGCTCGGCAGCGACGGGCTCCCGGTCCTCGTGCGGAAGCTCGGCATGGTGCTGGCGGCCGGCGGCGACACGGTCCTCGCGAACCTGCCGCTGCTCTTCGCCGTGGGCGTGGCCATCGGCTTCGCGAAGAAGGCCGACGGCTCGACCGGCCTGGCCGCGGTGGTGGGCTACCTCGTCTTCAAGGCCGTCCTCGCCAGCCCCGCCTTCCCCAAGGGCGTCGACGGCGAACCGCTCGACGCCAAGGTCATCGGCGGGATCCTGATGGGCCTCGTCGTCGCCCACCTCTACCAGCGCTTCAGCCGCACCAAGCTGCCCGAATGGCTCGGCTTCTTCGGCGGCCGCCGCCTGGTCCCGATCCTCAGCGCCTTCGCGGGCGTCGGGCTCGGCGTGGTCTTCGGCTTCCTATGGCCCGCGGTCGGCGGCTGGTTCCACCACTTCGGCGAGTGGCTGGTGGGCACCGGGGCGATGGGGGCCGGCATCTTCGGCGTGGTCGTCCGCGCCCTCATCCCGATCGGGATGCACCACTTCTTCTCGTTCTTCCCCTGGTTCGAGGCGGGCTCCTTCACCAACCCCGACACCGGCGCCGTGGTCCACGGCGACATCGCCCGCTTCCTCGCCGGCGACCCGAGCGCGGGCCAGTTCATGACCGGCGGCTTCGCGATCTACATGTTCGCCCTCCCGGCCGCGGCGCTCGCCATCGCGCACACCGCCCGCCCCGAGAACCGCACCATGATCAAGGGCATGATGATCTCGGTGGCCCTGACCTCCTTCATCACCGGAGTCACCGAGCCCATCGAGTTCAGCTTCATGTTCGTCGCGCCGCTGCTCTACGCGGTCCACGCCGTGCTCTTCGGCGTCTCGATGGCCCTGTGCTACGCCCTCGGCATCCGCGACGGCTTCGGTTTCTCCTCCGGCGCCATCGACTACGTCGTCAACTACGGCATCGCCACCAAGCCGTGGATGATCATCCCGATCGGATTGTGCTTCGCAGCGGTCTACTACGTGCTCTTCCGCTGGGCCATCGTCAGGTTCGACCTGCCCACCCCGGGCCGGGAACGGGATCCGGAAGCGGACGCCGCACCCGCCGGGGAAGTGCCCGGGCAGGCCGCCCCTGCCAAGACCGACGCCTGACCGGCCGTACGACACCACGACGAGAAGCGGAGACACACCATGTCCGGATCCCGTATCACCTTCCTCCAGGGCCAGGCCGACCAGGGCGCCGCGCTCGCACGCGTCGCCGAGCGCGTCCGCGCCCAGCTCGCCGACCCCGCGCTGGCTCCCCTGCGCGCCGCGCGCCGCCCGCTCTTCACCGGGATCGGCGCCTCGTACGCGGCCCTCGCCGTCCCGGTCCAGCAGTTGCGCACGGCCGGGGTGGTCACCCAGCGCGTGCTCTCCAGCGAGATCGAGACCGGCACCACCGGCTTCGACACCGACGCTCTGATCGCCGTCTCCCAGGGCGGCCGCAGCTCCGAGACCCTCGCCGCCTTCCAGCGCGCCGCCCCCGGCATCACGAGGACCGCTGTGCTCAATGTGGTGCCGTCCCCGCTGGGCGACCTCGCCGACCTCACCGTGGACCTCGGCAACGAGCCCGACTCCTACGCCTCGACCATCGGCTACACCGGAACCGTCGTCGCCCTCGACCTGATCGCGGGAGCCATCGCCGGGCGGCCCGCGACCGAGGACCCCTGGGGGCGGATCGCCGAGCAGACCACTGCGGTCCACGAGCAGGCCACGGGGGTCATCGCCGGTCTGCGCGAGCGCGGAGCCCGCTGCATCGCCTCCGACGGGGTGGCCGCGGGAGCCTCCCGGGCGTCCGCCGAGGAGGGCGCGCTGCTGCTGCGCGAGGTGGTGCGGATGACCGCGGCCGCCTCGGCGACGCGCAACTACCTGCACGGCGAGATGGAGTCGGCGGGCAACACCCTCCACCTCGTCTTCGGCGACGGGCGCGAGATCGAGCTGGCCCGCTCGCTCTCCGACGCCGGTCACCTGACCCTGTTGATCACCACCGCCGAGATCGAGGCGGCGGACCACTTGGCCGTCGTCCGGCTGCCGCGGTGCGCGGACGCGGTCCGGGTGGTCCTGGAGACCGTGGTCCTGCAGGAACTGGTGGCCCAGCTCAGCGACGAACGCGGCGTGCCGATCGAGTCCTTCGTCTTCGCCAACGACGACACCAAGGAAGGCGGACTGGACATGTCCGACTTCGAGGTGGCCGCCCACACCCCGGCGGGCTGAGCCCTCGGCCCGGGGGCGGACCCCGCCCCCGGGCGCCGGTCGCCGCCTGAGATCATCGGGCCATGGACCTGGAGGACGTACTGCGGCGACTGGCCCCGGTGGGGCCCTTCTTCACCGTGCCGTGCGCGGGGCAGCCGCCCGGGCCGGGCTTTCGTCCGCTGAGCGAGCTGTACGGCGACCGGCTCGCGGAGTACGTCGGCGAGATGGGCCGGCGCATGGGCACCGGCCCGGGCCGGGTGGCCGCCTCCACCGCGCAGTTCGGCATCGCCTCCCGCCTGTGGTCCCTCGGGCTCGGCTGCGCCGCACTCTCCGGGCGGGTGCCGGACCTGGCTCCCGACCGGGTGTGGTGGCGACTGCCGGACGCGGGGTCGCTGGAGCTGTGGCTGCCCGGACCGGTGGACCTGCCCGGGGATCAACTCGGGGCCACGGTGCTCGGGAACCTCGCCGTGCTGGAGGCGGGGCTGCGCGCCCGGTACGCGCTGTCGCCGCGGGTGCTGCGCGGGAACGCCGCCTCCGGGCTGGTCGGCAGCCTGCGGGTGCTGCTCGACCGGATCCCGGGAGGTGACGCGGTCGCCCTGACCGCGGCGCTGCTGGCCGATGACGGACCGCTGGGCGCCACCGGCACCTTCGTGCACGAGGAGGGGCTCGGGGTGGCCTTCGTACGGCGCAGCTGCTGCCTCTACTACAAGGCACCGGGCGGCGGCCTGTGCGGGGACTGTGTGCTGCGGACCCGGTAGGGCGTCCGGCGGGCGGTGGCGGTCCGCCGGGCAGGTCCGTTCGGAGCAGTGGCGGGTGTGGCGCCGGGCGACCCGCCGTAGCGGCCTCCTACCGTCCCGGGCATGACGCACCGTCGTACCACCCCGCACCAGCCGCCACCCGCGCCGCTGCCCCCGTCCGCCCTCTCCCGCCGCGCGGCGCTGGCCGGGATCGCCGCGGGGGCCGGGGCGCTCGCCGCCGGCGGCGCCGTGGCCGCGGCCCCGGCCCGGGCCGCCGCGGTGGGCGCCGCCGCGCGGCCGGACGCGGCGCCCGGTGCCATGACGCTTTTCACCGACCCCGGCTTCAACTTCGCCGCCCTGTTCGCCCTCGGCGCCGCGGGGATGCGGGCCTCCGAGGTCGGCGAGGTGCTGACCGCCGTCAACTCGGTGAACGCCGCCGGGGCGTCCGAGCAGACCTTCAGCGACACCTTCCGCGGCTGGGGCGAGAAGCTCGCCGCGCCCCCGCCCGCCGGGCGTCACGGCCACGAACCGCCCTCCCAGACCCGCCGCTTCCGGGCGCTGCGGGCCTCGCAGTACTTCGCCCAGAGCCTCTTCTACGTCCTGGGCACCGCGAAACCGGCCGACGAGAAGGCGGTGTACCTGGCCGGAGCGGCGGCCTGGGACACCTTCGCCTCGCTGTGCTCGCCGGCCGCCGAGCGCGCGCGGGTCCCGTACGAGAAGACCCACCTGCCGGTGTGGTTCTTCCGCCCCGAGGGCCCGGAGCGGCCGCGTCCGACGGTCATCCTCACCAACGGCAGCGACGGCCAGAACGTCGACATGTGGACCTACGGCGTGTCCGCGGCCCTCGACCGGGGGTGGAACGCGCTGGTCTACGACGGCCCCGGCCAGGGCCGGCTGCTGTTCGTCGAGGAGATGCCCTTCACCACCCGCTGGGAAGGGGTGGTCGCCCCGCTCATCGACTGGCTGGACCGCCGCAAGGACGTGGACAGCGGTCGGATCGCGCTGACCGGCATGAGCATGGGCGGCAACCTGGTGGCCCGCGCGGCGGCCTTCGAGCACCGCCTGGCGGCCCTGGTCTGCATGCCGGGCTGCGTCAGCCCCTGGCTCGCCTTCGACAAGACGCTGCGGGACGTGGTCACCGCGGACAAGGAGGAGACGAACCGGAACTGGAACGAGCAGGTGGTCCCGGACCTCTCCCCGCAACTGGCCTACCTGGTCAAGAAGCGGTTCGAGATCTTCTCCCGGGAGGCGCTGCGCGAGGCCAGGGCCGGCCGGGTGTTCAAGGACCTGTGGACCCCGGCCCAGCGGGCGATCGGCCTGGACGTCACCGCCCTGGTGCCGAGGATCAAGACGCCGACCCTGGTCCTGGACTACGAGGGCGAGCAGTTCTACCCGGGGCAGCCCCGGCAGATGTACGACCTGCTGCGGGCCCGGCGCGAGTACGTGAAGCTGACCGGGGCCACCGGGGCGCAGTTGCACTGCTCCCCGATGGCCCCGCAACAGCACTGCGATGTCGTCTTCGACTGGCTCGCCGACATCCTGCGGCGCTAGCGCACGGGCGTGCCCGTCACGCCGCCGCCCGGCACCCTAGAAGGTGAGGTTCCAGGCGTCGATCTTGCCGATGTCGGAGTTGGCGTTGTCGTTCACACGGAGCTTCCAGACGCCGTTCGCGACCTCCGAGGAGGCGTTGACGGTGAAGGTCTGGACGATGTTGTCCGTGCCGCCGCCGGCCCGGTTGGACAGGGTGTAGACGCTGCCGTCGGGTGCGACGAGGTCGACCTTCAGGTCACCGATGTAGGTGTGCTTGATGTCCACGCCCACCTTGAGGGTGGCGGGCGCGTTGCCGGTCACCCCGCTGACGGTGATCGGGCTCTCCACGGTCGCGTTGTCGTTGATCGCGAAGTCGGCGGTGTTCTCGAAGTACTTGCCGGCCGGCGGGGTGGAGCCGCCCACCGCCTTCAGGGCGTCGACCTGGCCCTCGCCGAAGAACGCGTTGTTGGCGGTGGTCCCGGTGCACCGGCTGTCCGACGGGCAGGCGATGTCGTTGGCCTGGGTGGCCAGCTTGTCGCGCAGCTGCGCCGGGGTGATGCCGGGGTTGGCGCTCGCGAGGAGCGCGGCCACGCCCACGACGTGCGGAGTGGCCATCGAGGTACCGCTCTTGGTGCCGTACTTGCCGCCCGGGAGGGTGGAGTAGACGTCGCTGCCCGGGGCCGCGACGTCGATGACGCCCGCGCCGAAGTTGGAGAACGAGGCCTTCGTGGTGCCGGTGCCGTTCGCCGCGACGGTGACCACGCCCGGAAGCTCGGTCGGGATGTCGAGGCAGGCGTTGGTGATGGTCCGGGTGGTCGGCGTCGAGTCGTTCGGGCTCGCCGAGTCCGTGGTCTTGTGGGCGAGGTCGTAGTTCTCGTTGCCCGCCGCGGCGACCTGGAGCGAACCCTTGCCCTCCGCGTACTCCTGGGCGCGCTTGACGCCCTCGATGATGGCGGCCTGGTCGATGTTGTCCGGGCAGTTGAACTGCCACGGGTCCGTGTAGTAGCTGTTGTTGGTGACCTTGAAGCCGTGGTCACCCGCCCAGACGAAACCGCAGATGGTGTTCTCGGCGAAGAAGAACGAGTTGCCCGGCTCGGCGACCCGGACCGCGGAGATCTTCACGCTCGGGGCCACGCCGATGACGCCCTTGCCGTTCTTGGCGGCGGCGATGGTGCCCGCGACGTGCGTGCCGTGGGTGTCCACGTCGCGCCAGGCGCCGGCGCGGGTGTCCGGCTTGCCGTAGGCGCAGGAGACCGAGTCGGCCGCGTTGAAGTTCGGGGCCAGGTCCTGGTGCTGGTCGTCCACACCGGTGTCCAGGATGCCGACCTTCACGGAGGACGAACCGGTGGTGACGGCCCAGGCCTGGTCCGCCTTGATCTGGCTCATGTCCGCGCGGACCGGCTCGCCCGCGGGGGTCGTGGACTGCGCCGGGTTGGCGGGCAGCGCCGGGTTGTAGGCATCGGCCGGAACGTCCGAGGTGCGGGTGGCGCCGACCTGCTGGACCCCGCTGACCCCGCGCATCGTGGAAGCGAAGGATGCGGAGGCCGAGTGGGCGACGATCACGCCGATGGCGTCGAAGTTCGAGAACACCGTGCCGCCGTTGGCCGTGACGGCCGAGCGGACGGCGGAGCTGTCACCGGGAGCGGTGATCACGAGGTAGGCACGGGTTCCGGCAGCCCAGGTCGCACTCTGGGAAGCCGGGGCCGCGGCCCGGGGAGCCGGGGCGGGGGCCCCGGACGGTGCCACGGGGGCGGTGCCGGCGAGCGCGGCGGGTGCCCCGAAGGTCAGTGCGGCGCCGAGAGCGGCGGCCAGCACGAGGGTACGTCGAGGTCGGCTGGATATGTGGGGTATCAATGCGTCCTCCGATGGGCCCGGTGATGCTGGTGGTACCTACCGGGCCGTACGAAACGAGTGGTGGACGCAAGATGTCAGAAGCGTGCCCCTATATGGAAGTACCTTTTACCGCACGCCGGTTATCGGATGGTTGGCTGAAAATCGCCTATAGCCAGGGGTGTCGGTACCGGCCGGGCTGGGCACCGTGGGGGGAGAGCCCTGCCCGGCCGGTCCGACGCGCGTACCGGGAGGCGCCGCTCTATACCGGTACGCCGTCTTTGCCCACGGCCGGCTGGCCGGGTACCGGGGTGGACGCCGCGTCGTCGCGCGCGTGGTCCGCCCCCTCGGCGTGCTCGCCGTCGGTCAGGCTCGCCTCGTCGAAGGGCAGGCGCCCCGCCAGGACTTCGGTGGCCCGGTCCCGGTCGAACTCCTTGGTCCAGGTCCCGATCAGCACGGTCGCCACCGCGTTGCCCGCGAAGTTCGTCAGCGCCCGCGCCTCGCTCATGAAGCGGTCGATGCCCACGATCAGGCCGACGCCGTCGACCAGTTCGGGCCGGTGCGACTGGAGGCCGCCCGCGAGGGTGGCGAGGCCCGCGCCGGTCACCCCGGCGGCACCCTTGGAGGCGATGATCATGAACAGCAGCAGCGAGATCTGCTCACCGAGCGCCAGGGGCTTGCCCATCGCCTCGGCGATGAAGAGCGAGGACATCGTCAGGTAGATCGCGGTGCCGTCGAGGTTGAAGGAGTACCCCGTCGGCACCGTGATCCCGACCACCGGCCGGGACACGCCCAGGTGCTCCATCTTCGCGATCAGTCGCGGCAGCGCCGACTCGGAGGAGGAGGTGGACAGGATCAGCAGGAACTCGCGGCCCAGGTAGCGCAGCAGCGCGAAGACGCTGACGCCCGTGCACACCCGCAGGAGCGTCCCGAGCACCACGAGGACGAAGAGCAGGCAGGTCGTGTAGAAGCCGATCATGATGACCGCGAGGGACTTCAGCGCGTCGACGCCGGTTGCGCCGACCACCGCCGCCATCGCCCCGAAGGCGCCCACCGGCGCCGCCCACATGATCATCGCGAGCACCCGGAAGACCAGCTTCTGCAGGTGCCCGATCCCGCGCAGCACCGGTTCGCCCGCCGTTCCCAGGGCCTGGAGCGCGAAGCCGCACAGCAGCGCCACCAGGAGGGTCTGGAGCACCTCGCCCCCGGTGAAGGCCGACACCATCGTCTTGGGGATGATCCCCAGCAGGAAGTCCGCGGTGCTCTGCGCCCCGCCCGCCTTCGCCTGGGCCTCGCCCGCGCCGCGCACGGCCTCGGTCAGGTGCAGCCCGCTGCCCGGCTCCAGCAGGTTGCCCACGAGCAGCCCGATGCCCAGCGCGACCGTGGACATCACCATGAAGTAGCCGAGCGCGAGCCCGCCCACCGCGCCCACCTTGGCGGCCTTGCGCACCGAACCGATGCCCAGCACGATCGTGCAGAAGATCACCGGCGAGATCATCATCTTGATCAGATTCACGAAGCCCGTCCCGAGGGGCTTCAGCTCGACGGCCGTGTCGGGCGCGGCCAGACCCGTCACGATGCCGAGCAGCACCGCGACGATCACCGCGATGTAGAGATAGTGGGTTCTGTCGCGCCTGGCGGCCACGTCGCCTCCTGAAGATGAATACGTCCCGCGCCGACCATGGCCCACCCTGTGACCCCGGTCACCCTTGCGTTCATTGAGTTCACGGCCGGGTGCACACTGAGCGCCATGTTCCGTTTCCCCCGTCCCCGCAGCCTCGCGGGCCAGCTCTTCGCCATGCAGGTGGTGCTGGTCGCTCTGGTCGTCGCCGGCTGCGCGGTCTTCGCGTACGCCACCGCGCGCCGCCAGGCCGAGGAGGCGGCCGAACGCCAGGCGGGCGCCGCCGCCCGCGCCGTGGCGGACTCGCCCTCCGTGCGGGAGGCGGTCCACGGCCCCGACCCCTCCGCCGCGCTCCAGCCCTACGCGGAGCGGGTGCGGACCGACACGGGCGTGGACTTCGTGACGATCATGGCTCCCGACGGGCGCCGCTGGACCCATCCCGACCCGCACCGGATCGGCGAGCGCTTCCTCGGCAACACCGCCCGCGCCCTGCGCGGCGAGACCTTCAGCGAGACCTACACCGGCACCCTCGGCCCCTCGATCCGGGTGGTCACCCCGGTCGTCGACGACGGCCGGGTGACCGCCCTGGTCAGCTCCGGCATCACGGTCCGCGCCATCAGCGACCGGCTCGGCGGGCAGCTGGCCGCGCTCGCCTGGGTCGCGGCGGCCGCCCTGGCGCTGGGCGGCGCGGGAACGTACGTGGTCAACGCCCGGCTGCGCCGGCACACGCACGGGATGAACGCGGCCGAACTGAGCCGGATGCACGACTACCACCAGGCGGTCCTGCACGCCGTCCGGGAGGGCCTGCTGATGCTCGACGGGCAGCGCAGGGTCACCCTCATCAACGACGCGGGTCGTGAACTGCTCGGGCTGAGCGGGGAGGTGCGGGGCCGTGGCGTGGCCGAGCTGGGCCTGCCGGCGCCGCTCACCGGCGCGCTGCTCGCCGACCGCCCCCGGGTGGACGAGGTGCACCTGAGCGCCGACCGGGTCCTGGTCGTCAACAGTTCACCGGTGGCGGGCGGCGGCCGGTACGGCACCGTCGTCACCCTGCGCGACCACACCGAACTCCAGTCCTTGACGGGGGAGTTGGACCACGAGCGGGGCTTCACCGAGGCGTTGCGCTCGCAGGCCCACGAGGCGGCCAACCGGCTGCACACCGTGGTGTCCCTGATCGAACTCGGCCGCGCGCAGGAGGCGGTGGACTTCGCGACCGCCGAACTGGAGCTGGCCCAGGCGCTCACCGACGAGGTGGTCACCGCCGTCGGCGAGCCCGTCCTGATCGCCCTGTTGCTGGGCAAGGCGGCCCAGGCGCACGAACGCGGGGTGGAGCTCGTGGTCACCCCCGACAGCGGGCCGCTCACCGCGGCGGACGCCGCGCCCCCGGCCCGCGACCTGGTCACGGTGCTGGGCAACCTCATCGACAACGCGGTGGACGCGCTCACGGGCACCCCTGGCGGGCGGGTCCGGGTGACGGTGCGTCCCGGCGGCGGGGAGCTGCTGCTGCGGGTGGCCGACAACGGGCCCGGGCTGCCCGCCGGGGCGGACGTCTTCCTGCGCGGCTGGTCCGGCAAGGGGGCGGGGCGCGGGCTCGGCCTCGCGCTGGTGCGCCAGGCCGCGCACCGGCACGGCGGGAGCGTGAGCGCCGCCGAAGCGCCGGGCGGGGGCGCGGAGTTCACCGTACGGCTGCCGCTCGCCGCCGGGGCGCGGGCATGAGCGGCGGGGCGTCGCCGGTGCGGGTGCTGGTGGTCGAGGACGACCCCGTCGCTGCCGCCGCGCACGCGCTCTACGTCGGCCGGGTCCCCGGCTTCACCGCCGTCGCCGCGGTGCACTCCCTCGCCGAGGCGACCCGGGCCCTGGAGCGGACCCCGGTCGACCTGCTGCTCCTCGATCTCGGCCTGCCCGACGGCAACGGGCTCCGCTTCGCCCGCGGGCTGCGCGCCGCCGGGCATCCGGTGGACGTGATCGTGGTGACCTCGGCGCGTGACCTGGCGGTGGTCCGCGAGAGCGTCTCGGTGGGCGTCGTGCAGTACGTGCTCAAGCCCTTCGCCTTCCCGACGCTGCGCGAACGACTGCTGCGCTACGCCGAGTTCCGCGCCGCCGCCGGGGAGGCGGCGGGCCAGGACGACGTGGACCGGGCGCTCGCGACGCTCCGGCCGCCCCGCCCCGCCGAGCTGCCCAAGGGGCTGAGCGCCCCCACCCTGGACCGCTTGGCCGCCCTGCTGCGGGCGGCCCCCGAGGGGCTCACGGCGGCGGGGGCCGCCGGGGCGGCGGGCACCTCCCGGATCACCGCCCGGCGCTACCTGGAGCACCTGGTGGACACCGGTCGGGCCGCCCGCGCGCCCCGGTACGGCCAGGTCGGCCGCCCCGAGCTGCACTACCGCTGGCTGGCCGCCGGCGATCAGACCGAGGCGGGCTCGGTGTCGAAGGTGTAGAACTTGCGGTGGTCGAGCATGTCCGCCGGGGTCACGTCGTTCCACGGCCGCATCGTGTCGTGCAGGTCCACCACGTCCGGGGTGCCCGCGGCGGGCAGGTACGGCGACTGCGGGTGCTTGGCCTGCCACTCGGCCCAGAGCTTGTCGACGTAGGCGTGGTGCATCCAGAACACCGGGTCGTTGGGCGAGACGCCCGTACCCATCTGGCCGCCCACCCAGACGTGCACGCGGTTGTGCAGGTTGACGCCGCGCCAGCCCTCCAGGTTGTTGCGGAAGCCGTTGGAGGCGCTGTTCCAGGGGGCCGCGTCGTAGACGGCCATGGCGAGGACGGAGTCGACCTCGGCCTTCGTCGGCAGTTCGGCGACCCCGGTGCCGAGCGCGCGGCGCAGGTAGGAGCGGCCGTCGACGCGGACGTTCACCGGCCACTTCCCGGCGGCGTAGGCGAAGGGCCCGTCCATGACCTGGCCGTCGCGCGCCCGGCCGGTGCCGCCGAGGAAGTCGGCCGCCCACAAGGAGGAGCGGGACGTGCGGTCGGCCGTCCAGTCCCAGTACGGCAGGGCCACGGCCGGGTCGATTCTCTGGAGCGCCGTCTCGAACTCGATGAGGAAACGGCGGTGCCAGGGCAGGAAGGAGGGGGAGCGGTGGCCCACCCGGTCGCTGCTGTCCGTGTCGGCCATGATGAAACCGTTGTGCGTGGTGACGAACCGGTCGTAGGCGCCGGTCCGCTTGAGTTCCACCAGCGCCGCGGTGAAGGCGCGCTTCTCGGCGGCGGTCAGGGTCGCCTGGTTCTTGCGCACGGTCATCACATGCCGCCCATCGGGACGAGGGCGGCGCCCTGGAGCTCGCGCACGGCGGCGCGGGCGAGGGAGGGCAGGTCGGCGAAGGTCTCGTAGTGGTTGACGACGCTGATCCAGGTGGTGTCGGCGTTGCGCATCACGTGCAGTTCGGCGCCGTCTATGCGGACGGTCGGGGTGCCGGGGGAGTGGTGGCCCCCGTGGTGGCCCCCGCCCTGCGCGGGGGTTATTCGTATCCGGCGGCCCTGGTAGACCTCGTCGAGGACGTCGCCCGTGCGGGGTGCGGGCACGGTCGCGGTGGCGGGGAGGGTGGCCGCGTGCGCGGTGGCGGCGATGCCGAGGACACTGAGTGCGCCGGCGGTGGTCCCGAGGGCCCGGCGGCGGGTGATCTGGTTCATGCCACGAAGGATGCTCAGCGGGGGCGCGGAGGGCCCAAACTTCGGGCCTGGATCCGGACATCTAAGGATATGTTGCGCAGAAAACAAGATCGGCGATCTTCCCGCCCAAACCGTCTCCAGTGGCTCAAACAGGAAGATCACCTGCGAAGAGCCTACTCGACGGGAATATCTCCTGTGGCGGGGGGTGGCTATGCGAGCGGTCACACGCCGTACTCGACCGGAAGCCGTAGGGTGACATGCCTCGGGCAATAGCGACCTATAGTCCAAACATGGCACTTCATGAGATGAAGGACGTCCGCACCGCAGCCGACCGCACGCGGGGCGAGAGCCCCGACATCGGCACCGATGCCGCCACGGACGTGTTCGCGTCCCCGCTCAGCGGCCAGGTACTGCCCAAGTACCGGATGCCGGAAGATCATTCGCCCACCGAGGTCGTCTACTCCCTGCTCCACAACGAACTGCTCCTCGACGGCAACGCGGCCCAGAACCTGGCCACCTTCTGCACCACCTGGTCCGACGACGGCGCCCGCCGCCTGATGGACGAGTGCATCGACAAGAATATGATCGACAAGGACGAGTACCCGCAGACCGCCGAGATCGAGTCGCGCTGCGTGAACATCCTCGCCGACCTCTGGCACGCCCCGCCCGGCGGCGCCGCGACCGGCTGCTCCACCACCGGTTCCAGCGAGGCCGCGATGCTCGGCGGCCTCGCCCTCAAATGGCGCTGGCGGGCCCGCCGGACGGCCGAGGGCAAGCCCGCCGACCGCCCCAACCTGGTCTGCGGTCCGGTGCAGATCTGCTGGGAGAAGTTCGCCCGGTACTTCGACGTGGAACTGCGCCAGGTCCCCCTGGAGCCCGGTGCCACCGGCCTGCGCCCCCACCAGCTCGCCGCGCACGTCGACGAGAACACCATCGGGGTCGTCGCGATCCTCGGCGTCACCTACACCTGCGACTACGAGCCGGTCGCCGACATCGCCGCCGAACTCGACCGGATCCAGGCCGAGCACGGCTGGGACGTCCCGATCCACGTGGACGCGGCCAGCGGCGGCTTCGTCGCCCCCTTCCTGCACCCCGACGTGGTCTGGGACTTCCGGCTCCCCCGGGTGGCCTCCGTCAACACCTCGGGCCACAAGTACGGGCTCGCGCCCCTGGGCGTCGGCTGGATCGTCTGGCGCACCGCCGACCTGCTGCCCGAGGAACTCGTCTTCACGGTGGACTACCTCGGCGGCAACATGCCGACCTTCGCCCTGAACTTCTCCCGCCCCGGCGGTGAGATCATCGCCCAGTACTACCTGTTCCTGCGGCTGGGGCGGGGCGGATACCGGCGCGTGCACCAGGCCTGCGCCGACACCGCGGCGTACCTGGCCCGGGAGGTCCGGCGCATGGGCCCCTTCACCCTCCTGTACGACGGCCAGGGCGGCCTCCCCGCCGTCTGCTACACCCTCATCGACCCCGTGGCGAGCGGCTTCACCCTGTACGACCTCTCCGACCGGCTGCGGATGAGGGGCTGGCAGGTGCCCTCCTACCCGCTGCCCGCGGACCGGGGCGAGACCGTCGTCCAGCGCGTCCTGATCCGGCACGGGGTGACCCTCGATCAGATCGCCCTGCTGGTCGACGACCTGCGCCGGGCCGTGGACCACCTGACGAAGGCGCCCCCGACCCCCGTGTCCGACCCGCAGCCGGGCTTCCACCACTGACCGCGACGCCGGCGCACGGATGAACTTGGCCGCCGCCCGGCGCGGGCTGCCCGGGCGGCGGGGGTGGCGCACGGACCGTGGGGGCATGCCCCGAACTCGCGTGACCGCGCTCGCCCCCCTCGTCGCCTCTCTCGCCGCCGCCCTCGTGCTGTCCGGTCCGGGCACGGCCCCGGCCGCGGCCCGCGGGGGCCCGGGGCCGTCCCCGGGGCCCGCCGCGCAGCGGGGGATCACCCCGCGGGTGCTGCCCGACCACGGACCGCCCCGCCGCGACCCCGAGGTGTTCCGGGGCGAGGGCTTCGACGCCTGCGCGGCCCCCTCGCTCGCGGCCATGCGGGCCTGGCGGGACCACTCGCCGTACGGGGCCGTCGGCATCTACACCAGCGGCAGCCAGCGGCACTGCGCGCAGCCGCGGCTCACCGCGGAGTGGGTCCGCCGGGTCCAGGCCATGGGGTGGCGGCTGGTACCGGTCCACGTCGGACGCCAGGCACCCTGCACGTCGTACGCGCACAAGCCCGGCAGGATCGATCCTGCGCGGGCGGTCGAGCAGGGCCGGGAGGAGGCCGCCGAGGCGCTGGCCGGACTCCGCGGTCTGGGCCTGGGCGCCGGCACCCCGGTGTACCTGGACATCGAGGCGTACCCCTCCGCCGAGCCGCGGTGCGCGCAGGCCGTCGTCGACTTCACGAGCGGCTGGACGCAGCGGCTGCACCGGTCCGGCTACCGCGCGGGCTACTACTCCAGCCTCGGCTCCGGGCTGGTCGACCTCGCCGCCGCCGCCCGGGCGGGCACCGCACCGCTGCCGGACGCGGTCTGGTACGCCCGCTGGGACCGGCGCGCGGACACCGCCGACAGCGGCGCGCTGGCCGCCGGGCTCTGGCAGGGGCACCGGCGGATCCACCAGTACCTCGGCAACGTGCGGGAGACCCACGGCGGGGTGACCCTCACCATCGACCGCAACCTCCTCGACGCCCCGGTCGCGGTCCGGCCGGCGAGCCCCTCCGGCTGACCCGCGCCGCGCCCCTGCGACTCAGGCGGCCCAGCGCATGCCCAACTCCGACAGGGCCGCGCGCCGCTCCGGAGCCAGCCGGGCCGCGCGGGAGCGCTGGTTGGCGATCCAGGACCCCAACCGCAACTCCTCCCCGCCCAGCGGCTCGACATGGGTGCGCGGTACCTGGAGGTGACCCTCCCGGGCCTGGAAGCGGCGGGCCGCGGCCAGGTTCGCGGCCCAGGCGTCGGCGTGCGCCCGGCGCGGTCGCGGGCGTTCGGACTCCGGGGCCGGACCCGCCCCCAGGCCGTGCTCCAGCAGCCACCGCTGCGCCGGGGTCAAACGCTCCCACCCCAGGCGCTGCGCCCGCAGCCACTGCCCCAGGTCCTCGCCCTGCACGTACACCTCCCCGGGCTCGCGCGGCAGCGCGCCGCCGGCCTCCAGCCGCGCCCGGGTCAGCCGGTAGGCCCGCTGCCAGGAGATGTCCCAGTCCGGGCACCAGCCGGGATCGATGTCGTCCAGCGCCGCGCGGCGCTCCGCCGACAGCCCCCCGGGACCCTCGCGGCGGGCGGCGGCGCGCTGGTTCTTGGCCCAGATGCCGACCGGGTGGCCCTCCCAGGTGGAGTCCACCGGCGGCAGCAGGTGGCCGTGGGCCGCGGCCCAGGCGCGGGCCGCCGTCAGCCCCTCCTCGAAGGCCACGTCGAAGGCGCTCCACACCATCCCGAGCGCGTCCAGCTCCGCGGTCCGCCGCTTGCCGAGGGATCCCCGGCGGTGGGCGCGCCGCGCGTCCGAGATCCACTGCCCGAGCGGGAAGCGGGCCAGCCCGGGCGGCCAGCCGTCGCCGCCCGCGGGCGCCTTGAAGCCGAAGGGCACCTTCAAGTCCCCGGCGACGGCGACGTAGTGCGCGGACGCGGCGAGCCCGCGCCGCCAGTGCTCGTGCTCGGGGTGCAGCACCCGCAGCCGGACGAAGGCGGCGAGCAGCGCCGGATCGCGGGGGGTCGAGAAGCTGAGCAGTCCCGCGGCCCCGCCCTCCGGCGCGGCCCCCGCCCCGGCCGTCCTGGAAGGCCCGGGCGCGGCACCCGGACGCTGCGGCTCGGCCAGCGACTCCACGAGCCTGCTGTCGTGCGCGCGCAGAGCCTCCAGCAGCCGCGCCAGGCTCCCGTACGCCCGTGAGGTCAGCATCGTCTCCGGGGTCTCGCCCGGGCCCAGCAGCACCGGCACCACGAGGGAGGCGACCTTTCCCTCGCCGGGGCGGATCCGCAGCGCCCGGCCCACGGCCTGCACCAGGTCCGGCATCGAGTCGCGGACGTCCGCCCAGAACACGGAGTCGCACTCCTTGGTGTCCACCCCCTCGCCGAGCACCCGGACGCTGCCGAGGAAGGCCTTCTCCGCGATCCGGTCGGCCGCGAAGGCGTCCAGCACCCGCCGCCGGTGCGCCGCCGGGTGCTGCCCGCCCAACCAGTCCGCCCACACGGTCCGCGGGTACACCGGGCGGGGGGCCCGGCTGGTCATCCGCAGCCGCGCCGCCACCGCGGGCAGCCCCGCCGCGAACGCCTCGGCCTCCCGGGTCAGGTGGTGGAAGACCAGGGTGCGCCGGAAGCCCTGGTCGGCCGCCGCCTTGACCAGAGCGGTCTGCAGCGCCGCCAACCGGGCCCCGCGCACCTCGTCCGAGCGCCCCTGCGGGCCCAGCAGCACCGCCGCCTGGAACTCCGGATCGCTGATGTCCACGCACACCACCCGGTACGGCGCGCAGATGCCCCGGTCGATGGCCTCGGACAGGGACAGGGTGTGGCAGCGGGCGCCGAACGGCCCGTCCGGATCGTCCTCCATCGAGGCGACCAGCACCCCGCCGGGCACCCGGCCCCCGGCGCGGTCGCCCCCGGTGCGGTCGCCCTCGGTGGGGCGGTCGTCCTCCGTGGTCTCGGGGTCCTGCCAGACCCGGGGCGTGGCGGTCATGTACAGCCTGCGGACCGCCGGGATCCGGGTGTTGTCGTGCACCACGGCCCAGGGCTTGCCGATCCGTCCGGACGTGCGGTGGGCCTCGTCGACCACGATCAGGTCCCACCGCGGCAAGCCGGCGCGGTGCGCCCCCTCGACGATGCCGAGACCGAGGGAGGCGTAGGTGGCGAAGACGGTGACCTGGGGCACCGGTCGGCACCACTGCGCGATCCGCTCCGGATCGGTGGTGCTGGGCACGCCCACCTCCGTGCCGCGCAGCGAGCACACGGCGAGGAAGCGCCCGGTGCGACCGCCCTCGCGCCAGGCGGCGACGGTCTGCGTCAGCAGGTCGAGCGAGGGCACCAGGACCAGCACCCGCCCGGCCCCGAGGGCCTCGGCGGAACGGACGGCCACCAGGGACTTCCCGGACCCCGTGGCCATGATCACCTGGGTGCGCAGCCCGGTCTCGGGCAGCTGCCCGCCCACGGGCAGCTCCAGTGCCCGCACGACGGCGTCGACGGCCTCGCGCTGGTGCGGGCGCAGGACCCTTCGTGCCATCCGTCGTACTCCGCTCACCCGTCTGATCAGCCCGTTCGGCTCCTGTCACTATCCTGCCCCGAAATTGAAGCATCCAGTGACCGCGCGGGCCGGTGTCGTCGAGCGACGTGCGAGCGGAAGACGTTCCTCCGTCCGTCGGGGACGCCCGCGGGCGTCCCCTCGACCGGCGTCAGCGGGCGCCGAAGTTCTGGGTCCACCAGGGGCCGCCGGACCCGTTGTGGATGCCCACACCGATGTCCTTGAAGGAGCAGTTGAGGATGTTGGCGCGGTGGCCGGGGCTGTTCATCCAGGAGTCCATGACCGCGGCGGGCGTCGCCTGGCCCCGCGCGATGTTCTCGCCGTACGTCGACCAGCGGTACCCGGCGGCGGTGATCCGCTTGCCCGGGTCGGCGCCGTCGGGGTTGGTGTGGTCGAAGAAGCCCCGGTCCGCCATGTCGTCCGAGTGGCCCTGGGCGGCGGCGCGCAGCTGGGCGTCGTCCCCCAGTGGTCCGCAACCGGCCGCCGAACGCTCCTGGTTGACCAGCGCGATCACCTGGGCCACGGCGCCCTGCGGCGCGGCGAGCGCCGGACGCGGAGCCGAGGGGCGCGGGGCGGGCGTCGCGCTCCCGCTCCCGGAAGCCGAGGCGGAGGCAGAAGCGGAGGCGGAAGCGGAGGCCGAAGCGGAAGCCGAGGCGGAGGCCGAAGGAGACGGGGAGGCGGACGCCGAGGGGGAGGCGGAGGCGGAGGCGGACGCCGAAGGCGCCGAACCGGTGGTGGAGAGCGCGGCCAGCGGCGTACCGGGAGCCGCGGCGGTCGTCCCCTCCTCACCCGTTCCCGGCAGGGCGCCACCGAGGTACAGGGCCCCACCACCGGCGATGCACGCGACGACCACGCCGCCCGCGATGACCCTCCGGCGCGTGCGGCGCCGCTTGCGCGACGCCCCCCGGCCCACCTCACCGCGCCCCCCGGCCGCGTGGGCTCCGGAGCCCTTCGCGGCGCCGGAGGAGGGGGCGACGTACGAAGGAGCGGTGTCCGGGGAGGCGGCGTAGGAGAAGGCGGCCGGCACCGCGGTGGCCTCGTGGACCGAGGCCACGAGGGCCGCCGCGACGGGGACCAGGGCCAGCCCGGCGAGCAGGCCCTCCGCCGGGACCAGGCCGTTCCACAGGCCGGCGCAGCGCAGGCACTCGCGCGCGTGCCGGGCTATTCGCTTGCGCCACAGCGCCGACGGCAGCCCGTCCCAGCCGCCGGCCACCGCCCGCAGCGCGTCGCAGGGCGGCTGGGCGTCCAGCGCCCGCTCGACCACGCGGGCGGACTCCAACTGCGCCTTCATCCGCTGCACGCGCACGGCGGTGTGCTGCGGGGACAGCTCCAGGGCGGCCGCGACCTCCGCCCGGGTCAGCTCCCCGGCGCACTCCAACCACCACAGGGACAGCAGCGCCCGGTCGTCGGGCTCCAGCCAGCGGGTGGCCCGGGCGGTCTCGCGCCGCTGTCCGGTGAGGTTCAGCTGTACGACGGTCAGGTCCACGAAGTCGGCGCCCGGGTCGGCGAGTTCCCGGGCGGCGTCCAGCCCGCTCGCGTCGGGGCCGGTGCTGCGCGCCTCCCAGTGCGCCCGTACCCGGTTCATCGCGATCGCCACCAGCCACGACCGGAAGCTGTCGTCGGAGCGCAGCCCGCCGAGGCCGTCGAGGGCCCGCAGCATGGTGTCCTGGACCACGTCGTCCACGTCGACGGACCCGTTCAGGGCCCGGCCGACGATGTTGTAGACGAGCGGCAGGTGGGCGCCGACGAGTTCGTCCTGCGCCCCCGGATCGCCGGCCCGGGCGGCCGACACCAGCGCTGCGGTGTGCTGAGTACTCATGTGATGATCCCTGTCCGTACCGGCGGTCGATGGTGCCCAATACATGGGAGACCGCCGAGCGGGGCCCCGATAACACTTATCGGTGAGCACTCTCTCGCACAAGGGCGCGTGGGGCGCACCAGGGTCCGGGTTCGGGCCCTCACTTCCTGGGGATTCGACCCTTACTTCCTAGAAAACGGGGGCTCCGAAGGCTTCGCGGGTCGCGTCGGTCGCGTCGGTCGCGCGGCTTTCGTAGCGGAGGGGCTCGTTCACCCAGCCCGCCGCGAGCACGAGGCGGGAGGAGCGGTCCACCGCGAGGAATCCGAAGGGCCGCCGGAAGTCGACCTCGGCGCGACGGACGCGGTAGCTGGTCGTCGGCACGCCCCCGCCCATCCGCATGCTCACCGCGGTGACGGCCGCGGCCTCGAACCCCGTCGCGTGGAAGCGGGCCAGCGCGGACTGCCGCGCCGAGCCGACGGCCAGCGGGCAGGAGCTGATCCCCGGGAAGTGGCCGAAGGCGTCGTCGGACGCGGCGTCCAGCCCGAACAGCCCGGCCTGGTCGAGGAGGTCGTGCTCGGCCCGGAGGTCGAAGGCCACGGTCTTCTCGATCAGGTAGGAATCGGGCGAGAACGACTCGACCGTACGCACGTCCAGTCCCGGCCCGGGGGTCCCTTCGGGCAGGGTGCTCGCGCCCTCGGCGGGCGCGCTCCCGGTGACGGCGGCGATCCCCGCGCCCAGCACCTCCCCGGGAGCGGCGTCGGGGGAGCCGAGCAGCAGGTGGACATCGACGCCCGTCGTCCCCCCGACCTCCAGGAGCGTGACCGGTCCGGCGGGCGACCGTGTCACCCGGACCCGGTCCAGCTCCCGGGTGGTCCGTTGCAGGCCGAGGAAGCGCCGCCCGGACCACGGGCCGTCCTCGGTCCCGGTCGGGACCGCGTCGAAGGGCTGGCGCCAGGTCACCCGCAGCGCGAGCGCCGAGGCGAGGACCATGAGCACCTCGGGGCCCACGGGTGCCGGCATGTGCTCGATCAGGCCGTCCGTGCGCGCGGCCGCCCACCCGTCCAGCGCCGGCCGGTCGACGCCCGCGTCCCCCGTCAGCGTCCCGCGCGCGCCGTCCGGCAGGGCGTCGGTCCACCGCTCCTCCAAAGGGAGGTCGGCCCTGGTCCACAGGCCGGTCGCCGCCACCAGGCCGGGGACCCGACCGAGCCCGTCCAGCAGCGCGCGGGCCGCGGCCGCGGCCCCCTCGGCGGGTATGCCGAGGGCCCGCGCCAGCTCCTCGCGCGCGGGGCCGCCCGCGCCGTCGGCGAGGAGCGCCAGCAGCGGCCAGACCCCGGCCGCGGTGAACACCGTGCCCCCGGCGTCGGGCCGGACCACCGCGGCCCAGCGCTCGGTGAGCCGGTTGACCGCGTCAATCGTCGTGATGTCCATGCGCGGAGGCTACGGGCCGGGGCGCCTCCCGTGCCGGTGGATTTCCCCGTGGGCCGCGGGGGACCGGGGGGCGCCCCGGCGGATCAGTGGCCGCGCAGCCCCTGGTCCACGGCCGTCATCAGTTCGCCGTCCGCGGTGTCCCCGTCCAGGGACCAGAACATGGCGCCGCCCAGGTCGTGTTCACGGATGTACGCCGTCTTCGTGCGCAGCACCTGCGGATCGTCGTAGGTCCACAGGGTGGTCCCGTCGAACAGCCAGGCGCTGCCCGCCCGTCGGTCCCGGTGCAGGGTGTACGCGCCCGCATCGGCCAGCTTCTTCAGCGCCTTGTAGTCCTCGTACCCGGCGGACCAGGTCGCGGGCGCCGGCGCGGTCGCGGGCTTCCCCATGCCGTTGCCGCCGCCGGTGACCCCGGTCCAGCCCTGGCCGTAGAACGGCATGCCCATCACGAGCTTGCTGGCGGGTGCCCCGCGCCGCAGCCAGGCGTCCACGGTGCCGTCGACGCTGAAGTCGTCGCGCGCGTACAGGGCCGACTGCTGGGCGGTGGTCTTCTCGCCGGAGACGTGGAAGTCGTAGCCCTGGAGCGTGACGAAGTCCAGGTCACGCATGATCTTCCGCACCTCGAAGCCCGCGTCGATCTTGGCGGGGGCGGTCGGGACGAAGGCGGTCAGCTGGTACTTCTTCTTCTGTGTCCGGCCGTAGGCGTCGAGCTGGGTACGGAACTCCTGCACCAGGGCGGTGAAGTTCCGCTTGTCCTCGGGCCGGTAGGTGGTGTCGGTGTCGCCGGGCGATCCGGGCCACTCCCAGTCGAGGTCGATCCCGTCGAAGAGGCCGGCGGCCGCACCGGCGCCGCCGCGGGTGCCGTCCTGGGGCAGGTTCCCCTTGATGTAGAGGTCGATGCAGGACTGGACGAGCGCCTTGCGCGAGGCGGGGGTCCGGGCCGCGTCCGAGAAGTGCGTGGACCAGCTCCAACCGCCCAGTGAGATCTGGGCCTTGAGGCCCGGGTGCTTGGCCTTGAGCTCGCGCAGCTGGTTGAAGTTCCCGGCGAGCGGCTGGTCCCAGGTGTCGGCCACCCCGTCCACCGAGGCCGCGGCGTCGAGCGGGCGGGCGTAGTCGGCCCAGGCGTCCGCCTCACCGGGGACGTTGCCGGTGAAGCACTTGCCGTCCGCGCCGATGTTGCCGAAGGCGTAGTTGATGTGGGTCAGCTTGGCGGCGGTGCCGCTGGTCTCCAGGTTCTTGACCTGGAAGTCGCGCCCGTAGACGCCCCATTGGGTGAAGTAGCCGACGCGGTGGTACGCGCGCCCGTGGCCGAGGTCGCCGCCGGAACGGGCGGTGGCGGCTCCGGCGGCGGGCGCGAAGGCCGCGAGGAGGGAGAGGGAACAGGCGGCGACGGCCAGCCTGCCGAGCGTGCTGCGGCGCATGGGCTTCCTTTGCGGATGCGGGGAGTGGTGCTCCTGAGCCGTGCTGTGCGCGTGCTGTGCATCCCGGAAGGTATTGGTCTGGACCAGAGTGGTCAAGGGGGCGACGGGTGTGGGGGCGCGCTCGGAAGAGGGGCGTGCTCAGGAGAGGGGCCACTGGCCGATGTCGTCGGCCGTTCCGCCGTTCAGCGCGAACTGCACCGCCGAGGGGCGGGCGTCGCGGGGGAGCTCGAAGGTGACGCTGCCGGTGGACCGGTCGCCGGGCGCGAGGGACCGTCCGTCCGGGAACTCCGTCCCGGCCGTCGTCGCCCTGGCCACACCGGGGTAGCGCTTGCCGCCGAGGTCCAGGAGGTACGAGCCGTCGCGCGGGGCGTCGGTGTAGGCGGCCGTCCCGGTGTTGACCAGGCGGAACTCGACGGAGACGAGCCGCTGCGCCGCGTCCGGGGCGGGATCCGCGGAGCGCGGGGTCGCCGGATCGGTCACGGCGACGAGGGTGACGTCGAGCAGCTCGCCGGGCCGATTGCCGCGCAGCGAGATCGTCTCCCCGGTGGGACCCGCGGGGAGCCTGCCCCGCGCCCCCGCGGTGGCGGGTCCGAGGAGGGTCGGCGCGGCGAGGGCGAGCGTGAGGGCGAGGGTGAGGGCGGGCGCGGCGGAGGCGGGCCGAAGACGGCGCATGGCGGAACCTCCTCGGACGTGGGGCCACCTCCCACCATCCCCCTCGGCGCCCGCCCCCGCCACCTGCGAAGCTCCCCGCCGGGGCCCGGCAGCGCCCCGGGGCGGCCGCCGGTCCCGTCCGGTGACCACATGCTGGAAAGGATTGGATCATCCGCGTACCCCGTGCGAAGCTAAGGCCGTCGAAGGGGCGTAGCTCAGTTGGTAGAGCGTTGGTCTCCAAAACCAAATGTCGTAGGTTCGAGTCCTGCCGCCCCTGCAAGAAAACCCTCCGAAGCCCAGGTCGAACGCACCGCGTTCACCCTGGGCTTCGGGCGTTGGGGCGGGTCCACGGGGTGTTCGGGTCAGGTGTGGGGGACCTGGAGGAGATCCCAGGTGGTGCGGCCGGGGGGCCAGGTGGCGGCGGTACCGGTGAAGCCGCACGTGCGCTGCCAGGCCTCGTAACTGGTCTTGTCGCCGGGGCCGATGACGTCCTTGTCGAGGCTCGACTCGTACCGGTCGCAGCCGACGGCGACCAGCCGGTCGTGCATGGCCGCGACGATCGGCGAGCGGCGGCCCGTGGTGAACCAGGCCGCGCCCGGGAACGGCTCGAAGGTGGGCGCGGTGACGGGTGGCGCCCAGCGCCAGGCGGTGATGGCGGTCCCGCCGCGGGGGTCGTGGGGGTCGGCGGTCGGCGGGCACTCGCCGTCCGGGTAGCGGGGGGCGAAGTAGCCGGTGAGGTAGTTGCTGCGGCGGGGGTTGGAGTGCGACCAGACGCCGTTGCCCTGTCCGTGGTCCGCGGCCCCGGCCCGGATGGAGTTGCCGCCCTTGGTGTACACGGTGTCCGCGTCGAAGCCGGTGACCATCTCGGTGTGCGCGCCGTTGCCGAAGTTCACCCACGCGCCGGCGCTGGGGTACTCGGACCACTGGCCGCGGCGCTGCGCCCAGTCGCTGAACGCCGAGACGTTGTCGACTTTGGGCACGATCGCGTCGAGACCGACGTCGTGGTAGACGCACCAGTCGAAGATGACGCACCACGCGACTCCGTCCTCGCCGAACTCGCGTCCCCACCGCGTGTAGTTGTCCCAGCCGTCCGTGCTGTTCCAGCCTTCGTAGACCTGTTCGGGTACGGACATCAGGTGGTCGGTGAGCCGCCGCCACTGGGGTGAGGTGCACATGGGGGTCCTCCAGGTGTGACGGGGGCGGCGTTTCGACGGGCCGGCGGCCGGACGGGGCCCGCCCATGTGACGTACTCAAGAGCCGCCGATTTCCCAAGTGGTCCCCAGGAATGTGTCGGCGAATGCGCCCCTGAGCTGCTGTAACGATTCAGCGCGGTCGGCGGCCCCCGGGGCTCCGCGGCCGGTGCGGCGCCGCCGGGGCGCGGGTGGTCTGGCAGAATTGTCCGGGTTACCCCCGGGCGGCGTGTACCAGGAAACCGGTGTGAAACCGGTACGGTCCCGCCACTGTGACCGGACCCTCGCGGGTCCGGGAGTCAGACACTGACGCGCCGCCTCTTCCTTTCGACTTCCTTTCGACCAGGGGACGAGGATCCCCCGGAGAGGCTCCGCCATGTCGCGTTTCCGCGCCGCCCTGCGCGCGCTCGCCCCGCTCGCCCCCCTGACCCTCCTGATACCGCTCGTCGCGTGCGGCGCCGCCGAGGAGGGAGCGACGGCCGACGGCGCGGCGCCGCCGGCGTCCGGCGCCGCGGGGTTCCCGTACACCGTGACCAACTGCGGTGTGACCACCACGTACCGGGAACCGCCCCGGCGCGCCGTCGCCATGAACCAGCACGCCACCGAGGTGCTGCTCGCCCTCGGCCTCGGTGACCGGATGGCCGGCACCGCCTACCTCGACGACGCCGTGCTGCCCGCGTACCGGCCCGCCTACGACAAGATCAAGGTGTTGGCGAAGGAGTACCCCTCGAAGGAACTGCTCCTCGGCGCCAACCCCGACTTCGTCTACGGCGGTTACTCCAGCGCCTTCGACAAGTCCCAGGGACGCGACCGCGAGACGCTGGGGAAGAGCGGTATCAACACCCGTCTCAGCGTGGAGTACTGCACCCAGGGCCCGGTCCGCTTCGAACAGTTGAAGACCGAGATCACCGAGGTGGCCCGCACCTTCGGGGTGCCCGACCGGGGCGCGCGGCTGATCGAGGACGAGCAGCGCCGCATCGACGCCGTCGCGGCACGCGTGAAGGACAAGGCGCGCCCGAACGTCTTCGTCTACGACTCCGGCGAGACGGCGGCCTTCACTTCGGGCGGCAACGGCATCGGCAACGAGATCGTCTCCCTGGCGGGCGGGACGAACGCCTTCGCCGACCTGAAGGACACCTTCGGGGACGTGTCCTGGGAGAAGGTCATCGAGCGGAGGCCCGACACCGTGCTGATCTACGACTACGGCGGGACCGGCGTCGAAGCCAAGAAGCAGCGCCTGTTGAACGACCCGGCGCTCGCCCAGGTTCCCGCGATCAGGGACCGGCGGTTCGTCGTCCTACCGCTGTCCTCGGCCGTCCTCGGGGTGCGCGTCGCCGACGCGGTCGAATCCCTCGCCGGTCAGCTGCACCCCGACGCCCCGTGAGGGCGGATCGCCGCCGCACCCCGCTCGTCCTCGTCCTCCTCGCCCTGGCGCTCGCCGCCGGCGCGGTGGCGGGACTGGCCCTGGGGCCGGTGCGGATCGCTCCCGGTCAGGTGCTGGAGATCGTCGCGGACGGACCGCGCCCCGGTGCCTTCGCCTCCATCGTGTGGGACGTCCGGATGCCGCGCGTGCTGCTGGCCGCCGTGGTCGGAGCCGGACTGGCCGTGACGGGCGCCGTGTTGCAGGCTCTCGTGCGCAACCAGCTCGCCGACCCGTTCCTGCTCGGCGCGTCCTCCGGAGCCTCCGCGGGCGCCGTGGCCGTCATCGTGCTCGGCCTCGGCGCGGGGGTCGCGACCAGCGTCACCCTGCCCCTGGCCGCGTTCGTCGGATCGCTCGGCGCGCTGGTCACCGTGTACGCCCTGGCCCGGCGCGGCGGGACCATGACCACCGGGCGGCTGATCCTCGCCGGGGTCGCGGTCCAGTACATCCTGTCCGCGCTGACCAGCCTGGTGCTGGTCCTCTCGGCGCGGGCCGAGGAGGTCCGCTCCATCCTCTTCTGGACGCTCGGGGGCCTCGGCGGCGCGCGGTGGGACGAACTGGCCCTGCCCGCGGCCGTCCTGGCCGTGGGGACCGGGCTGCTGCTCGGCCTCGCCCGGCCGCTGGACCTGCTGCTCGCCGGCGAGGAGGACGCGCGGACCCTCGGGCTCGACACCGGCCGCTTCCGGGCCGCCGTCTTCGTGCTGACCTCCCTGGTCATCGGGGTGCTGGTGGCCTTCAGCGGTGCGATCGGTTTCGTCGGGCTGATGGTTCCCCACGCCGCCCGCATGGTCGTCGGCGCCGGGCACCGGGCGCTCCTGCCGGTGGCCGCGCTGGGCGGGGCCGTGTTCCTGATGCTGGCCGACCTGGTCGCCCGTACCGCGGCCGCGCCCGAGGAGATACCGGTCGGCGTCGTCACCGCCCTGGTCGGCGGGCCGTTCTTCCTGTGGATGCTGCGGCGCTCCAGCCGCAGCGAGGGGGTGACCGGATGACGGCGTCGCCTCCCTCGACAGGGCTGGAACTACGCGCCGAGGCCGTGCGTTACGAGGTGGACGGGAAGCCGCTGCTGCACGGCGTCGACCTCACCGCCCACCCCGGCGAGACGGTCGGCGTGGTCGGTCCGAACGGTAGCGGCAAGACCACCTTGCTGCGCTGCGTGTACGGCACCCTGCGGCCCACCGGCGGGCGGGTCGTGCTGGACGGCGTGGACGAGGCCTCGCTGGGCGTCAAGGAACGGGCCCGCCGGGTCGCGGTCGTGCCGCAGGACGCGAGCGGCACCTTCGGGCTGACCGTGCGCGAGGTGGTGGCCATGGGCCGCAGTCCGCACAAACGGTTCTGGGAGCAGGACGGACCGGCCGACGCCCTGCGCGTCGCCGGCGCACTGGAGACGGTGGGCGCCGGGGAGTTGGCCGCCCGCCGCTTCGACGAACTGTCCGGCGGCGAGCGCCAGCGCGCGCTCGTGGCCCGGGCCCTCGTCCAGGAACCGGGCCTGCTCGCTCTCGACGAACCGACCAACCACCTCGACATCCGCTACCAGCTGGACGTCCTCGGCCTGGTCCGGGACCTGCCCGCCACGGCCCTGCTGGTCCTGCACGACCTCAACCTCGCCGCGTCCTTCTGTGACCGGCTCTACGTCCTGGACGCCGGTCGGGCGGTGGCGTCCGGGCCGCCGGGAGAGGTGCTGACGCGGGAACTCCTGGCCGAGGTGTACGGCGTGCGCACACGGATCACCGCCCACCCCACCACGGGCGCGCCGAACATCGTCTACCTGCCCTGAGCGGTCGGCGAGGGGGCGGCGCCCGGTACACGCGGCGCCGCCCCCCTTTTGACCGTCGCGCCGACTACCGCGTGGTCGCGCCGTCGGCGCCGCTCCCGTAGGGACGGGTGATGATCTCCATCCCGTGCCCGGACGGGTCCAGGAAGTACAGCCCCCGGCCCCCGTCGTTGTGGTTGATCTCGCCCGGCTGCTTCTGCATCGGATCGGCGAAGTACGTGATGTCCTTCGCCCGGATCCGGGCGAAGGACGCGTCGAACTCCGCCTCGGAGATGAGGAAGGCGTAGTGCTGGGGGGTGACGGTCCCGGACGGGACGGTGGCGAAGTCCAACTGGACGCCGTTGGCGGTGTCGACGGGGACGAAGGGGCCCCACGCGGGACCGACTTCGAGACCGAGGACGTGCGCCAGGAATTCGGCCGACTCCCGGTTGTCGCGGGAGAAGATGATCGTGTGGTTCAACTCGACTGACATGGGTGAATGCCTCCGCAAGGCACCTCACGGCCACCTCCATGCCTCACCCGGACGGTGACCGGCACGCGATGACGTGTAGGTGATCCTAAACGCCCGTTCCGCCCCGTGGCCACCGCTTTGGGTCACGAACCGCCGTACACCGCCTTGACGTTGTCCTGTGCGGGATGGGTCCGGCCGGCCGGTCCCGCCGCGAAGGCGCGCAACAGGTTCTCCGTCACCCGGGTCGTCAGCGCGCCGGCGCGCGCGTCGAGGCCGTGGTTGGCGCCGCTGCGCCCGTCCCCGGTCGCGTCCAGTGCCTCGACCCAGCGCATGGTTCCGGTGGCGAACACCCCGGCGCCGCTCGGCGTCGTGTAGTAGGCGGTGTCCTGGTGACTGGGCCGGCCCTCGCACACCACGGGCGAGTGGGCCAGTATCTCGATCGGGCGCGGGGTCGGGAAGCCGGTGTTGACCTTGTCGTACTCCACGCCCACCAGGTGCGGGAAGCGGTCGGTCGCCCGCACGCCCGTGCCTTCGAAGAGCCAGTGGCCCGGGTTGGTCACCACGTACGGAGCGTCCACGGGGTAGCCGTCGTAGATCACGCCGAGCAGCGAACTCTCCGGGTCCGCCCCGGGGGCCGTGCGGAAGTCCTCGGTCGGCGGGTGACCCCGCTTGAAGCCGGGGTCCTGCGCGTAGGACGTCTTGTAACAGACGACCGTACGGTCCGGACCCAGGTCGCTCGCCTCCAGGCGGATGCGGCGGTAGCAGCAGTTCGCGCCCAGTATCGCGACGTTGCTCCCCGCGTCCCGGGCGGCGGCGATGTGCGCGCGCTGCTCGGGCGACCAGTACTCGTCGTGCCCGAGCGAGACGACGGACGTGGCCCCCTCCAGCAGCCGCTTCTCACGGGCCACGTCGGTCGTCGTGGTGTAGGCGAGGGGTATGCCGAGCCGCTCGGCCAGGGCGATCAGCGGAGCCTCGTAGACCAGGAACAACCCCGCGCCGTCGTCGTACTCGTACGGTCGGTCGAAGGTCACCGACAGGGAGCGCGAGGCGAAACCACCGCTCGGGCCGTCGTAACTGCTGTACCCACCCCACTTGTTGTAGGCCTGCCACGTCGCCACCGCGTTCACGATGACGGTACGACCCTTGGTGGCCGCGGACCGTACGGTGACCGGGACGAACCGCTGGCCCTCGCCGCCCTGCGCGTCCAGCCGCAGCAGGTAGCTGCCCTCCGGCCAGTCCTTCGTCTCGATGGTGGTGGGGGGGGGGGGGGGGGGGGGGACCACCCCCCCCCCCCCCCCCCCCCCCCCCCCCGGGTGTGGGGGGGGGGTTTTTGTTTTGGGGGGTCAACCCCAAAAGGGACCGCCCCCCCCCC